>NZ_MUFE01000004.1:0-248208 GCF_001995415.1 Salinivibrio sp. AR647
CCGATATACCGATATAATGCATCTCTCACTACCCTTGTACATGCAGCATCACTGAAAACAGGTGCTTGGATACCATTCAATGTATAAGAACAAAAGAGTCTGGGCGCTGATCTACATAACAGCATCAGGTGCTAAGGTCGGAATCAGCATCACCAAACTCACCGGAACAGAGGTAGCTAACCTCAACTCCAGGAGAGATACAAGGTTACAACTTAAAAAGGCTTGTTCGAGAGCAGGCCTTTTATCTCTACGCAAACATATACATGACGTTTATTTTTTATGCGTTGAAAGGGAATGTATCAGGATACTAAAAAAAGAAGGGGATAATTTGAAGTGGTGCGTCCGGGCAGACTCGAACTGCCGACCCCCGCCATGTCAAGGCGGTACTCTAACCAACTGAGCTACGGACGCGTATTTCAAAATTTGGTGCGTCTGAGTGGACTCGAACCACCGACCCCCGCCATGTCAAGGCGATACTCTAACCAGCTGAGCTACAGACGCATACCATTTTTTTAGAACAGCCACCGCGATGTTGAAGCGATTGACCATTTGCTATCAAGCCAAGTGGTGCGTCCGAGTGGACTCGAACCACCGACCCCCGCCATGTCAAGGCGATACTCTAACCAGCTGAGCTACGGACGCACAGTGCTTGAAAGCGGGGTGAATAGTAGCGAGTTCATCTTTATCGCGCAAGCGCTTCAACGCATATTTTTGTACATTCGCGTTTGTTTGGCGATTTGATCATCAAAGTGGCGATATTTTCGCTTTTTCAGTCGCTTCGCTACGTCGCTATTGCCCCAGTTTGATGTCACAGCGTTGAAAAAGTTGCTGCCATACATCTGCATGGTGCTTGATCGCGTCTTTGTATTGGCGGTAAGCCTCTCCCTGCCAATAGGCGTTTTTATACGCGCGAAACGCATCCGGTGTTTGCAACGTAGCAAAACGGGTCAACGCTGGCGCAATATCACGATAAAGGCCATCGACACGGGCTAAATACGGCTGAACATCGCCGACGTAAAATTTATAAAACACGGTTTGTAGGCGCTCTAGACGGGTCGTATCAAAATTGCCGCCACACAGGACTTTTTCTTGGTGATTGGCGATCAGTGCACTGGTTTGGTTAAGCCAAGCGGTGTGATAGCTCAAGCTAACAAATAGGGCGCCAAGAATGCGTTGCTTTTCAATGCTCTCTTGCCAGTCGGTGACCGATTCGTTGGCTACCGGGTGGTGGCTGAGTAAATGGCTAAACTGATCAATGGTGCTGACGGCATTACTATGTGCGGGAAGATCAATGGGGAGTGTATAGGCTGGTAAACTCAGCTGCCCGCGCCAGGCATCACTATCAGCCAAAGTATTCCAGATTACGGTGTCGCGCTGTTGGCGTTTCAGTGCCAGTGCCTGTTCTAACTCAGTGTGAATGCTCGGATCTTTGACTTGCGGTAAACACCGTTGGGCGGTGTCAATAAAATTGAGTTCGTAATCGAGTTGACGAAAGCGATCGGCGACTTTGCCGAGGGATGAGTTGCGCTCGGCGATAAGATTAAACAAGCCACACTGACGCAGCTCGTAGGCATCAAGTACGCCCATTCGTAGTGCTTCAAGTGGCTGGACTAGATCGCGTTTGCGTGGCAACGGCGGCACCGCTGGAGTGGTAAAGTCGGGCGTCGGTGCATCAAGCACATTGCCTAAACGTTGGTAATAATCAGCCATCATGTCTTTGGCCGGATCGTCAGATTGGCACCCACCTAATCCGAGTAAGGTAACGAGCAGTAAGGTTGTTTTGAGTCCGCGCATGGTTTATCTCGTGGCTAAGCTCTTGACGTATCAATCATACCATTTACGCAGGCGATCGGATGAACGATCGCCTGGTTGAACGTTACCTGTGTGCACGTGGTGGCGACAGCCCATTCAGCGTTCTGCCATGGCCAGTTGGAACTCGGAGGATTGTTGGCGCATCCAGTGTAAACGTAGACCCAGCAATACAGCCGCACTGGATAGACCGATAATAATGCCAACCCAAAAACCGTGCGCGCCCATGGCTGGGACGAGCCAGTCTGTCATGCCTAGCACATAACCGAGTGGCAAGCCCAGCCCCCAGTATGCGATCAGAGTGCGTTGGAAAATCGCGCGCATGTCTTTGTAGCCTCGTAGCGCACCGGCGGCGACCACTTGAATGGCATCGGTGATCTGATAAACAGCTGCTAATAACATCAATGATGAGGCCAGTGTGGCGACGTCGGGATTATCGGAATACAGGGCGATAATGGGATCGCGCAGCCAGACGGTGAGTAAGGCGGTCACTACGGCGGTGCTGACACCCAGCCAAATACCGATTTTGGCGGAATTAGCCGCGCCTTCAGTGGTGCGCTTGCCCAATAGATGGCCGACACGAATACTGACGGCGACACCCAAGCTCATGGGTAACATGAAAATCATGGTGGAGAAGTTAATGGCCACTTGGTGCGCTGCGACGGTAATAGAGCCAAGTGGTGCGATTAAAATGGCAATCGCCGCAAATAAGGTCACCTCAAAAAACAGCGAAGCAGCGACTGGGAACCCGAGTCGAAAGAGGCGGATTTGCTCTTTGAGTGCTGGCGCGTAAAGCGAGGCAAAAAGCTGAAGACCACTGAGTTTTTTGCTCACTGCCACATATAACGCCATAAGGATAGCCATGATCCAATACACCAGCGCGGTAGCGACACCGCACCCCACGCCGCCGAGCTCTGGCGCGCCGAGTTTGCCGTATACAAACATCCAGTTGAGTGGAATGTTAGCGGCAAGGCCGATAAAGCCAATGACCATTGCGGGAATGGTGAGCGACATTCCCTCGCATAAGTTACGAATGGATTGGAACACCAAGAAAGCCGGTACCGCCCAGATTACCGCATGTAAGTAACCGATGGTTTTTTCAGTTAGGGCTGCTTCCACATCCATGAGATTAATAATAAAACCGGCTTTATAAAGAATAAGCCCAATGGGTATGCTCAACAGCAATGCCATATAAAGACCTTGCTGAAACTGATAAGGGATCTGATCGTCTTTGCTTGCGCCATTAAGCTGAGCAATCATCGGGACCATAGCCATCAACAGGCCAATCCCAAACAAGATTGCAGGCATCCATATACTCGAGGCAACCGCCACGGCGGCCATATCGGTGGCGCTATATCCGCCCGCCATGACGGTATCGACAAACCCCATCGAGGTTTGCGCGATTTGGGCAATAAAAACAGGCACACTGAGCCGAATAATGGCTCTTGCTTCATCATGGTATTGCTGCACGTTGGCCTCAACATGTTTAAGTGAAAGGGAGGGAGGAATCGATTGCGCGCAATTATACGTGCCAGGAGGCGCGAAAAGGAAGCAAAAGCCGTGTCAATTTTGCATCCCGAACGAGAGCAAACAATGATGACACAAAGAATAGCCCACCAAGGCAATGCGACCCTGATACGAGTCGCGTCAGTTAGCTTTGTGTTTGCACTTGGTGATAACGTTACACTGATTTATAGCGCTGCATTCAGTGGGCGTTATAGGGTGCGTGGCTAAAAAATTTGCTCGTCATCCGCATCGACAAATAAGTTAACGGTTTTATGTAACTCGTCGATTTGCATGTTGTAGTGCACCGCATTGCAGCAGTTGGGGCAATCTTCGTAAAACTCTTGATTGCCGCCACTGAGATCCAGTGTGAGATCAATACGGTGTCCACAGTGCGGGCAGCTCACTAGCCGGTCAGTTATATCATCCATCGTCACAGCCCTTCTTTTATGACAAAGCGGTTACTGTCAGTATAGATGAGGATCGTAAGATGGATAAATGATGAGCGCTGCTCTAAAAGGTGGCATTAACCACTGTACGCGCTTAATGCCACCCAGGAGACGATCGTTACAGCGACGAAAGATTATCCGCACTAAAAGCTTTTAGGCTGGCAAGCTTTTGATCGGCAATCACAAAGCGAGGATCTTCCCACTCATGCGCGGCCGGCACCACAATGGTTTTCATCGAGGCGGCTTTAGCCGCAAGTAAGCCGGTAAAGGAATCTTCAAAGGCGATGCAAGCGTCGGGCTCGACGCCCAAGGCGTTAGCGGCATTAAGATACACTTTAGGGTGGGGCTTACCGTATTTTAAATCCCCCGCCGACTCGACAATTTCAAATGCGTCGCTAAGCCCTAGCGCATCCAATGTCGGATGGATTAGAGTCAGTGGAGACGATGAGGCCAGACCGATTTTTAAGCCAGCTTGACGGCAAATTTGCAACGCGTCTTTAACGCCGGGCATCATGGGTTTTTCATCTTTAACCAGCTCAACCACGCGTGCGACGATTCGCGCTTGCACGTCAGCATTCGATGGCCCCTGCCAAGGCTGGGTACGTGCGTAGTGTTTCACAATTTCATCAATCCGCACGCCTGTGGTATCACGCGTATCTTGTAAACTGATAGAAACGCCGAGCTCGGTCAATACATCAATTTGCGCCCGTTGCCAGAACGGCTCTGAGTCGACCAATAGGCCATCCATATCAAATATCGCGGCAGATAACATCGCCAACCTCTATCTCAGTGTGTGTGTCTGGCATCCTACACCGTGAGTGCGAGTTTTGTCAGCAATTGTTCGGCTTGTGCAAGGTAGGGGCCGCCGAATAAATTGACATGGTTGAGCACATGATAAAGGTTATAAATATCTTTTCGTTGTTGATAACCCTCGTCTAATGGCCATTCAGCCTGGTAGCCGTTGTAAAAGCTTTGCGGGAAACCGCCGAATAGCTCTGTCATGGCGATATCGGCTTCGCGATCGCCCCAATAACAGGCCGGATCAAATAGTACTGGGCCGTTGACGGATAAACCGACATTGCCTGACCACAGATCGCCATGGAGGAGTGCAGGTTTGGGGCGATGGTTAGCCAGTTGTGCTTTGACGCCGTGAATGATGGTATCAATGTCGCCCAAATGCAGTGATTTTTCCGCTGCCAGTTGTAGTTGCCAGCCAATTCGTTGCTCAGCAAAGAAGTGACACCACTTGCGGTGCCAGCTATTTCTTTGCTCGCTGGTGCCGATGAAGTTATCGTCATCGAATCCGTATTCGACTTGCTCTCCCCAGCGGTGATGACGCGCCAGTTGCTGACCGAATAAATAGGCTTGGGTATCGTCGAGCGATTTAATGGGTAGGAAATTGAGTACCAATGCTGCACTGTCTTTTACCGGCCCGACAAAATACACCCGCGGAACATGAATGTGCTCACTCATTGCCAGTTGGCGCAGGCCTTCGGCCTCGGCCTCAAACGCGGGCAGACATTCTCGCTGGTTGATTTTAACGAAAAAGCGCTGCTCGCCCCCATCGCTAATGCAATAGGCGTCGTGGATGTCGCCACCGCCGATGGCGGTTTTTTCTCTAATCTCAAAATCAATATCGAGCAGTTCGGATAAATGTAGAGACAGTGCATGCCACATAAGCGACTCCGTTACATCGAGGTGAGGGGAGGTAACTGCCTACATATTAGTCTATTTTAGCTTTAGTGTTCTGTGGAGATGGCGGCAAATTGAATAAAAAACGGCTCATAAGGAGCCGTTTTTGCGGGTAAATACTTTACAGGCTAGGGAGTAAGCCAGAGGGCATTAGTCGGTTATAGGTACCGGTTTGCACCAGCGCATTGGCCTTTTCGATATCAGGCGCAAAATAGCGGTCTTTGTCGTAAAACGGCACCACGCCGCGTAACTCGGCTTTGGCTTGTTCTAAGCGCTGAGAGGTTTTATTGGGCGCGCGAAAATCAATCCCTTGGCTGGCCGAAAGTAGCTCAACGGCCAAAATGCCGCGGGTGTTGGCACTCATGTCATGCAAGCGACGCGCAGCGAAAGTCGCCATGGAGACATGATCTTCTTGGTTGGCAGACGTGGGCAAGCTATCGATAGATGCCGGGTGAGCCAAGGTCTTATTTTCGCTTGCCAGTGCAGCAGCGGTGACTTGGGCGATCATAAAGCCGGAGTTGACCCCGCCGTTGTTGACCAAAAATGGCGGGAGTTTACTCAAGTTGCTATCAATCAGTAAGGCCATGCGGCGCTCTGATAAGCTGCCGATTTCGGCAATTGCGAGGGCTAAGTTATCCGCTACCATCGCGACCGGCTCGGCGTGGAAGTTGCCGCCGGAAATAATATCGCCATCGTCTGGGAACACGAGTGGGTTGTCAGATACGGCATTTGCCTCGGTGGTGAGCACGTCAGCGGCATGGCGAATTTGTTGCAAGCACGCGCCCATCACTTGTGGTTGGCAACGCAATGAGTAGGGGTCTTGCACTTTTTCACAATTTTGATGGCTGTTGCCAATGTCGCTACTTTCGCCCAGCAAGTGACGATAAGCGGCAGCGGCATCCATTTGCGTTTGATGGCCACGCACGGCATGAATGCGTGGGTCAAACGGCCGTCGGCTACCAAGCGCGGCCTCTACCGATAATGCGCCACAGACAGTGGCCGCGGCGTATAAATCTTCGGCTTCAAACAAGCCTTCAAGCGCAAAAGCAGTAGAAGCCTGCGTGCCATTGAGCAGCGCGAGTCCTTCTTTTGGTCCAAGAGTGATGGGCGATAGGCCCGCAATTTTGAGTGCAGCCTCTCCAGAAATGACTTCCCCTTTGTACCGGGCTTGGCCTTCGCCGAGCAGTACTGTGCTCATATGCGCCAATGGTGCAAGATCGCCCGAGGCGCCGACTGAGCCTTTTTTGGGAATGCAAGGATACACCTGGTGATTAACCAGCGCTGCCAGTGCTTTTACGACCTCGAAGCGGATCCCGGAGTAGCCGCGCGCCAAGCTGGCTACTTTCAGTACGATCATAAGACGCACGGTGGCATCATCCATAAACTCGCCAATACCCGCGGCATGAGAGAGCACGATTGAGCGTTGCAGGGTTTCTAAATCGTCTAATTCAATCCGAGTATTAGCCAGCAAGCCAAACCCTGTGTTAATGCCATATACGACGCGGTCTTGAGCGAGGATGTCGGCGACGGTGTCGGTACTGGCCTTCATGGTGGCTTCAATGCCATCCGCAAAAGCAATCTGCACAGATTCACGGCTTACTTGCCGCAGTTGGGAAAGGGTGAGTTCGCCCGGTTGTAATGTCAGTGTGGTCATTTTGCTCTCCTTAGCGCAGCGGCTGGTTAGGTAAATCCAGCAGCGGCAGATCGAGTTGTTCTTCTTTGGCGCAATCAATGGCAATGTCATAGCCGGCATCGGCATGGCGCATCACCCCGGTGGCCGGATCGTTTCTGAGTACTCGCGCCACTCGTTGATGTGCATCGTCGGAGCCATCACACACAATCACCACGCCTGAGTGCTGAGAAAAGCCCATGCCGACACCGCCACCGTGGTGCAATGATACCCAGGTTGCACCGGATGCCGTATTGAGCATGGCGTTCAGCAATGGCCAGTCTGACACGGCATCAGAGCCATCTAGCATGCCTTCGGTTTCACGGTTGGGACTTGCGACTGAGCCTGAGTCAAGATGATCACGACCAATGACGACCGGCGCTTTGAGCTCGCCATTTTTTACCATATCGTTAAAGGCAAGCGCTAAGCGTGCACGATCTTTGACCCCAACCCAGCAGATACGGGCAGGTAAACCTTGAAATTGAATACGCTCTTTGGCCATATCAAGCCAGTTGTGAAGATGCGGATCATCAGGGATGAGCTCTTTCACTTTTTGGTCGGTTTTATAGATATCTTCTGGATCACCAGATAACGCCACCCAGCGGAATGGGCCAATGCCTTGACAGAATAACGGACGAATATATGCCGGTACAAATCCTGGAAAATCAAAAGCATTATTGACACCGACTTCTAGCGCCATTTGACGGATGTTATTGCCGTAATCCAAGGTTGCAGCGCCGCGTGTTTGCAGATCGAGCATCGCTTTAACTTGTACGGCCATCGAGGCTTTCGCGGTTTTGACCACCTCGGCTTCGTTGTCTTTACGCTGTGCCGCGGCTTGCTCCATGGTCCAGCCTTGCGGCAGATAACCGTTAAGGGGATCGTGGGCCGAGGTTTGGTCGGTGACCACATCGGGGGTGATATGACGTTCCACCAGCTCTGGGAAGATATCGGCTGCATTGGCCAATAAGCCAATCGACACGGGCTTGCCTTGTCGTTTTGCTTCTTCAATCATGCCGAGTGCTTGGTCCAAGGATGTCGCTTTGCGATCGACGTACCCCGTACGTAAGCGGTAATCGATGCGGCTTTCATCGCATTCAACCGCAATCATAGAAAAGCCTGCCATGGTCGCGGCGAGTGGCTGCGCGCCCCCCATGCCCCCCAGACCGCCAGYTAAGATCCAGCGGCCTTTGGCGTCGCCATTAAAGTGTTGTTTTGCCACCGCGACAAACGTCTCGTAGGTGCCTTGCACAATGCCTTGCGAGCCAATGTAAATCCAGCTGCCTGCCGTCATCTGGCCGTACATCATCAGCCCTTGCTTATCGAGCTCGTTAAAATGTTCCCAGTTTGCCCAATGCGGGACCAAGTTAGAGTTGGCAATTAATACACGTGGCGCATCTTTGTGAGTAGGGAAGACCCCCACAGGTTTGCCGGATTGTACCAGCAAGGTTTGATCGTCGTTCAGGCGTTTTAGTACCTCGACAATCTTGTCGAAACATTGCCAATTGCGGGCCGCTCGGCCAATGCCACCATAGACCACCAAACCATTAGGATGCTCGGCCACGTCAGGGTGTAGGTTATTCATCAGCATACGAAGCGGCGCTTCGGTTAGCCAGCTTTTGGCGTTCAACGTCGACCCGGTGGGGGCTTTCACGGTACGTGAATCGAAACGTGGGTCCGTCATGGTTATTCTCCTTGATCGATGATGGGATGCGAGCCTGCTTGCTGCGGACAAGATTGATGCGGACAAGCTGTGTGAATCATGGTCCACGCCATACGCGCGGCTAAGCGACTGGTTTGCTGGTCGCGGTCATAATGGGGGTTTACTTCTGTGATATCGCAAATAGGGACGGGAATGTGCTGCTTCTGCGCAACGGTGAACAGGTGCCGAATTAACGGCTCAATCACCGCGACTGGCACGCCGTAAGCTGCAGGGGCGCTCACCCCAGGCGCGACACTAGCGGGAAACACATCCATATCGACAGTAAGATAGAGATAATCACAGCTTTGAATAAACTGGGTTAATCGCCCTTTTAACGCCGGTAATGCGGCTACCTGCATATTGATATCTTCTTCTACCCAGCAATGGCGTTGCTCGGCTTTATCGAACAGCGCTTGGGTATTGCTGGTGCGGCTTACGCCAAGGCAGGCATAGTGGAATGGCCAACCTTTTTTGTCACAATATTGGGCGATTTGTGCGAAGGGTGTGCCTGAGCTGCCGGCGTGACTGCGCCCTTGTGGCGTGCGCAAATCAAAATGAGCATCAAAGTTAATAATACCAATCTTAGGCGGCTGCGCGGGGTCGTTGACATGGGAGTGTGTCAAATGACGGGATAAGCCCTGAAAGCTCGCCCATGCAGTTTCATGGCCGCCGCCTAGGGTTAAGACCCGGTGCTGTGGCAACGAACGATGGATTTGCTGACTTAATCCTTGCTGGGCCAATACCAGATCTGAGTCATCACATACCACGGTTCCGCCGTCATAAAGCGGATGACTGTTATGCCAGGCGAGGTTTGCCAGTGCTTGTCGCAGCGCTTCAGGGGCAAGGGCTGCACCGAGGCGGCCTTGATTACGCGCTACCCCTTCATCGCAGGCAAACCCATAGATCACGACACCTGGCGGCTGTTCGACGCTGTTATCGTAGGCGCTGATGGTTTGGTGCAAACGCAGACCGCGCTCCCCATCTTCTGGATCAACACGTCCTTGCCACACAGTCATATCAGCAGGAAGATGTTTCATTCTTGATTCTCCTGGTGGGGCGTGCTCTGCGGAGTCGGTGTTGCGGGATACCAGACCCCGTTGACCACTCTTCCGACTAAGGGCGCCGTGCCGACCATATAACTGAGCTCGGCTGGGGTGTCGCACTGCCAAACGGCAAAATCGGCATCAAACCCAACCGCGATTTGACCTTTGTTTGTTAAGCCCAGTGCTTGGGCGGCATGACGGGTAACGCCGTAAAGGTTCTCTTTTGGCGTGAGGCCAAATAAGGTGGAAGCCATGTTCATCATGAGCGTCAATGAGGCAAAGGGCGAGGTGCCGGGATTGAAGTCAGTGGCGAGCGCTATGGGGACATGATGTTCACGTAATGCTTCAATCGGTGGCATTTGGGTTTCACGTAAAAAGTAAAACGCGCCGGGAAGCAGGGTTGCCACAGTGTCAAATTCGGCCAAAATCTGGGTGTCAGCCTCTGACAAATACTCAATATGATCCACCGAGTAGGCCCCGGCTTTGGCCGCCGCCACACTGCCGCCCAGGTCGCTTAATTGCTCGGTATGGGCTTTAATGTTGAGTCCATGAGCATTGGCAGCCGCATAGATTTTTTCGGCTTGGTCGACGCTAAAGGCAATGTTTTCACAGAACACATCCACGGCGTCAGCAAGCTGTTGCTCCGCCGCGGCCGGGATAATGGATTGACAGATATGCGTAATATAATGATCCGCATCGTGTTGATATTCCGGCGGTATAGCATGAGCGGCGAGCAAGGTCGTAGAGACATTCACGGGTAAATGCTGCTCGATAGCTTTCGCCACCCGAAGCATTTTTAGCTCATCCTCGAGGGTTAACCCATAGCCTGATTTAATTTCAATTGTTGTGACACCGTCACGCATTAAGGCTTCGGCACGTGGCAAAGCGAGGGCAAGTAATTCTGCGTCACTCGCCGCCCGCGTCGCTTGCACTGTAGAAAGAATTCCGCCGCCTTGTTCAGCGATGGTTTGGTAAGGCACGCCATTGAGGCGCTGCTCAAACTCGTCCGCGCGATTGCCCGCAAAAACAAGGTGAGTGTGGCTATCAATGAGTCCGGGTGTCACCAATCTTCCGTTTAACGACTGCTTCGGCCAGTCAAGCTGCTCGGCATCTTGGCCAAGTGCAACAATTTTGCCGTTTTCAACCGCAATCGCGCTATGGTCTTGGCATTGGTAGCCGTCGCTATTGTGGATATCGCTGGCCATCGTGACCAGTTTTGCATCGGTATATAGGTGTCTCATGATGATGGCCTTACCGCTCATTAAATGTCTATACAAATGTATAGACAAATAAAGTGGCAGACACAAGAGGGAATGTAAAAGAACGGTAAAAAATTGTGATCGGTTCGATCTAAATGAAGTTATCTATCTGTTCTCGATGTGAGTTTGTAACGCGATCCTGGATGGTACAGCAAGGCGGCACTGACGAGGGTTTGTTGGCTCCAAGTCCGACGGTGTAATAATAAACAGGGTTCGTCTGATCGCATCGCGAGGGCTTGCTGAATGGTCGAGCTCGCTTGAATGGCTTCGACTGTATGCTCAATGGTATTCACTGGGCAAACCGTTGATAAATACTCGTTTGGGGTGGTTTGATTAAAGTCTTGTGCTAAGTAGTCGGGCGCCAAAGCCGGATTGACCCAGCGCTGTTCAAGTTGCAACGCGATCGCATCACCGTAATGAACAATCTCACTATAAAAGACGGAGGTACCCACCATAACGCCTAAGCGCATAGCAACATCAGCCGGTGCAGAAATGCGTTTCAATGTGCGAATATCACTGTGATAAGTTTGCCCGCGAGCGTTAACCTCATCGGCGATATTACGAATATCCATTAATGGGGATTCGGCTTTGGGCTCAGTGACAAACGTCCCCAATCTAGGTGTGCGCTCCAGTAAGCCTTCAGCGACTAAATCGCGCACGGCTTTGTTCACCGTCATGCGGCTGACGTTAAATTGATCGCACAATTCGTATTCGGTCGGAATACGTGTCCCCACAGGCCAAACCCGAGCTTCAATTTTCTCTTGAATAAAGGTTTTAATTTGTTGATAGCGGGGCGCATTGGCCATAGATTGTTCCTGTCATTATTGTGTATACAAATCAGCATTGCTGAAGTCTAGTGCAAAATCAAGCGGATGATAGGGCGATACTCGTGAATCATTCGTTGGACGGCGAAGAAATTCTTGACGGGATGACTTGCATCACAAATGTCGGATCTTCATAATCAAAACCCTACTCACACTGTGCGGTTACTTACTAATCGCAAAATACACGTTCATGTGCCACTTGGTGTGTGGCACCACTGAGAAGGATTGTTATCAATGCCTCTAATTACTCTCCCTGACGGCAGTCAGCGTTCTTTTGACCACCCAGTTTCAACCTACGACGTTGCCAATGACATTGGTCCTGGCCTCGCTAAAGCTTGTATTGCGGGCCGTGTTGACGGCAAACGCGTTGATGCGTGTGACTTGATTGAGCACGATGCACAGCTCGAAATTATCACCGCAAAAGACGATGATGGGCTTGAGATTATTCGCCACTCGTGTGCGCACCTTTTAGGGCATGCGATTAAGCAACTTTTCCCTGATACCAAGATGGCGATTGGCCCAACCATCGATAGTGGTTTCTATTACGATATCGATATGGATCGCTCGCTCACCCAGGATGACCTGGATGCAATTGAAAAACGCATGAAAGAGCTGGTGAAAACCAAGTATCAGGTTGTGAAGAAAACGGTCAGCTGGCAAGAAGCACGTGATACCTTTGAATCACGTGGTGAACCGTACAAGATTGAAATCTTGGACGAGAATGTCTCTCGCGATGACCGTCCGGGCTTGTATCACCACGAAGAATACATCGACATGTGTCGTGGTCCACATGTACCGAACATGAGCTTTTGTCAAAACTTTAAAATTTTGAACGTGGCTGGCGCGTATTGGCGTGGTAACAGCGACAACAAGATGCTGCAACGAATCTACGGCACCGCCTTTCCTGATAAAAAGCAACTGAAAGCACACCTGGTGCGTTTAGAAGAAGCGGCGAAGCGTGATCACCGTAAACTGGGTAAGCAGCTTGATTTGTATCATATGCAGCAAGAAGCGCCTGGGATGGTATTCTGGCACCACAATGGCTGGACGATTTTCCGTGAGCTTGAGCAATTTATCCGTGCGAAGTTGACCGAATACGACTATCAAGAAGTGAAAGGTCCGTTGATCATGGACCGCGTGTTGTGGGAGCGCTCTGGCCACTGGGACAAATATGCTGATTACATGTTTACCACCCAGTCAGAAAGCCGTGAGTATGCACTTAAGCCAATGAACTGCCCAGGTCACGTACAGATTTTTAACCAAGGGTTAAAGTCTTACCGTGATTTACCGCTGCGTATGGCAGAATTTGGTAGTTGTCACCGTAATGAGCCATCCGGTGCGCTGCATGGTTTAATGCGCGTGCGTGGCTTTACCCAAGACGATGCGCATATCTTCTGTACCCCAGACCAGGTACAAAAAGAAGTCAGTGCGTGTATCGAAATGGTCTACGAGACGTACCAAACCTTTGGTTTCAACAACATCGAAGTTAAACTTTCTACACGTCCAGAAACGCGTGTTGGCTCTGACGAAATGTGGGATCGTGCAGAAAAAGCCTTGCACGAAGCCTTAACGGCGATGGATATTCCGTTTGAAATTCAAGAAGGTGAGGGGGCGTTTTACGGGCCTAAGATTGAGTTTACGTTACATGATTGCCTGGATCGTGCTTGGCAATGTGGTACAGTACAACTTGATTTCGCGCTTCCTGAGCGCTTAAGTGCCACGTATGTAGGCGAAGACAACGAACGTCACACACCTGTGATGATTCACCGTGCTATTCTCGGTTCGTTGGAACGCTTCATCGGTATTCTGATTGAAGAATACGCTGGACACTTCCCTACGTGGCTATCACCGCAGCAAGCTGTGGTGATGAATATCACGGATAAACAAGCAGATTATGCGCAAGAGATTGCGAAAAAACTGCAAAAAGCTGGATTTAGAGCCTCTGCGGACTTGAGAAACGAGAAGATTGGCTTTAAAATCCGCGAACACACTTTGAAGCGTGTACCGTATATGCTCGTTTGTGGTGACCAGGAAATGGAAGCTGGCGAAGTAGCAATACGTACCCGTAAAGGTAAAGATTTGGGTAAAATTAAGATTGATGACTTCCTTGCTCAATTGCAGCAAGAAGTGCAAGATCGAACACTCAATATTGTGGAGGAATAAGGTATTAAAGGCGCAAGAAAAGCCCCGGCAAAGAAAAACGCTCATCGTCTAAACAACGAAATTCGTGGTGTCAAAGAAGTTCGATTGTCTGATGACAGCGGCGAACAACTCGGTATCGTCCCTTTTGATGAAGCACTCGCCAAAGCAGAAGAGGCGACTCTTGACTTGGTTGAGATCAGTCCGAACGCTGAGCCGCCGGTTTGTCGTATCATGGATTACGGCAAATTCCTTTACGAGAAGAGTAAAGCTGCGAAAGAGCAGAAGAAAAAGCAAAAGACTATTCAGGTTAAGGAAGTTAAATTCCGTCCTGGCACAGATGTTGGCGACTATCAGGTAAAACTACGCAACCTGGTTCGCTTCATTGAAGAGGGCAACAAGGTCAAGGTCACTATCCGATTCCGCGGGCGCGAAATGGCGCACCAAAGCATCGGTGTTGACGTGCTGAACCGCTTGAAGGAGGACACTGCTGAAATCGCTTCAGTAGAAAGTTTCCCGACTCGCATCGAAGGCCGTCAAATGATCATGGTCCTGGCCCCAAAGAAGAAGTAATTCTGGCTTCCAAGTAACAAGCGGCTGCGCCTGTTAGGTGCAGCCGCTTTGTTCGCCAAATTGCTATATTATTAACACAATGCGGAGTTATCATCATGTCTAAGATGAAATCCAACAAAGGTGCTGCTAAGCGTTTCAAGAAAACTGCTGGTGGCTTTAAGTACAAGCGTGCAACCAAGCGTCATATCTTGACTAAACGTACTACTAAGAACAAGCGTCAGCTGCGTCCAAATGCTGTTCTGCCTGCGTGCGAAAACGCGCAAGTAGCTCGCATGCTGCCATACGCATAAGTTTTTAGTTTTATAATTTAGTTTAGGAGAGAGATAATGGCTCGCGTAAAACGTGGTGTACAAGCTCGTGCACGTCACAAGAGTGTAATGAAGCAGGCGAAAGGTTACTATGGTGCGCGTTCACGCGTCTACCGCGTAGCTTTTCAGGCGGTAACGAAAGCAGGTCAATATGCTTATCGTGACCGTCGCAACAAGAAACGTCAATTCCGTCAACTGTGGATCGCGCGTATTAACGCAGCGGCTCGCCAAAACGGTATGTCATACAGCCGTCTGATTAACGGTCTTAAAAAGGCATCTATCGAAATCGATCGTAAGATCCTTGCCGATATCGCGGTATATGACAAAGCAGCATTCTCTGTGCTGGTAGAAAAAGCGAAAGCTTCACTGTAAGTTTTACAGTAAAGAATTGCTAAAAAAGGAGAGCCTCGGCTCTCCTTTTTGCTGCCTAATTAGAGCTGGGGTTGATCATCGAAGGGGATGTGATATTAAAAAAGAGGCCAATCGGCCTCTTTTTGATTTAACTATCACCATAAAGGTTAGGCAATTTGTACTTGTTGTTGCTCGATTTCTTCACTGGGCGTGGCATTGGATTCAGCGCCGTGCATCCAACGGATCAGCGTACCGGATAGAGTCAGCAAGATCAGACCTGAAATCGCTGCTGTCGCGGCAATGCCACCGAAGATCGCCATGGCACCATAGTCACCTACATGCGAACCAATGATACCTGCAACATAGTTAGCAATCGCGTTAAAGCCAAACCAGGCGCCCATCATTAGAGAGGCCAAACGCAGTGGTGCAAGTTTGGTGACCAGCGATAAGCCAATTGGAGAGAGGCAAAGTTCGCCTAACGTGTGGAAGAAGAACGCGCCCACTAGCCAGAACATCGAGGTTTTCACCGTGGTGTCGCCGCCTTGCTCTAACACGGCCCCGATCATGCACAAAAAACCAAGCGCCAGCATAAATAACGCCATGGCAAATTTGACCGGTGAGCTAGGCTCTTTAGAACCCAGTCGCACCCACAATGATGCCGCTATAGGCGCACAGACAATGATGAAGAAGGGGTTGAGTGACTGGAACCATGCCGCTGGGATTTCAAACCCACCCACCATGCGATCCGTGTACTCCTGGGTGTAAATATTCATCAACCCGCCAGCCTGTTCAAAGCCAGCCCAGAAAATGATCACGAACAAACCCATCAATAAGATGACTTTAAGGCGATCGATTTCTTGCTTGGTCAATGGTGCATTGGTCTTAGAATGATTGGCATCTCGTGCTTGTTGTGCTGCGGGAACACGACCGATATTACCTAGCCAAGTGTTGGCCATGGTTAGCTGGATGATCAAGCTAATCACCATACCAATACCGGCAGCAAAAAAGCCATATTGCCAGCCGTAAGCGCTACTCACCGTGCCCGCAACAAAGCCGGCTAATAATGAGCCAATGTTGATGCCCATATAAAAGATGGTAAACGCACCATCACGACGATGATCGCCTTCATGATAAAGGTCACCCACCATCGTCGAGATGTTGGGTTTAAATAGGCCAGAGCCCGCAATCAGTATGGCTAAGCCAGCATATAAAGTGTGTACCGTATCTAAGCCATATTGGTGAGCAGGGAAAGCCAGAGTAAATTGACCAATGGCCATTAATGCACCACCTAGAATCACGGCTCGACGCTGACCGACAAAGTTATCGGCAAACCAACCGCCGATGAGTGGCGTGATATAAACGAGGCCGGTGTAATAGCCATACAGCTCTAGCGCGTCTTTGGTGGACCAGCCTAAACCGCCATTGATGGTTTGATCGGTGAGGTAAAGCACCAAAATCGCACGCATCGCGTAGTAGGAAAAGCGCTCCCACAGTTCCGTGCCGAAGAGTAAAAAAAGTCCCCGAGGGTGACCGAGTATTGTTTTTTGGTTTTCCATAACTATCTAATTATTCGTGAGTTTTGTTGGGCCTGCATTTCTTCAATCGGCGTGCAGTACATTGCCGAAACGTTTGTTGGAAAGATCACCTCGCTACATTTTGTAACAAAATATGTAAAACTAGATTAATGCTTTTTTATCAAAATTAAAAACTATTATTCAAGTAATAATGCCGTCATTAATGATGGGTTTTATCCGAATGATGAAATTTTGTCGCACTGAACAGCTGTCACCTATAGTGACGTGACAGCTGAGTGCGTCTTTGCGTGGGATCAAAAAGAGAGGGAATTATGTGATGGGGGTCACTGTTAATGTGTGCCTATCAAGCGAGAGCGTGGCGCAGCCAAAGGGCAATATCCTGATACATGGCCTGGTGGCTTGGATCGACTTCTGCCTGATTGGTGACAAATTGATAGAGTGTTTCCGAGTGATAGGTTTGCCCGATCAACTGGCTTGCCAGTATTTCTATCGGCCCTGGCGTTAAGCTATCGGTGAATAGCTGACAGTCGGCTATTTCGCCATTTTTCACATCTAAATGCAGCTCAACGCCCCCCCATTCGAAGCGTTCATCAAACGTATGCATAAATTGTGGGCTCTTGCCAAAATTCCATTCCCAACTGCACTGTTTTTCATAGATGGCGTTAAAGCCTTCGACATCGGGTTTGACCTCAGGAGAAATGTATTCAATCTCAGCGGTATTGCCATAGTGGTTAAAGAATGCAGCTTTGATCGCATCACACAGAGCTTGGTGGGTGATCTCCGGGACATAATCGGAAATATTCGCTACTCGCGCGCGTACAGAGGTAATGCCCTTGGCTTGCAGCTTTTTGGGATCAGGGTTGAGGTAATCGCCCAGTCGCGACAAGTTGGCATTAATCAATAGGGTGCCGTGATGAAATCCACGATCTTTTGTCTCTTTGTAGGCTGACCCTGAGATTTTGCGAGCGCCTTCAGGGGTATCCATGGTGAGATCATTGCGTCCACTGGCCGTTGCCTCAATACCGAGTGTTTTCAGCGCATTCAACACAATTTGTGTTGATACCGACTTGTCATAACCGGGCTTGCCGGCCATAAAGGTAAAGTTAGTATTGCCGAGATCATGAAACACGGCGCCACCACCGCTTTGGCGTCGGGCTAACACAACGCCGTCTTGTTCCATTTTACGAGTGTTGCATTCGCGCCATGCATTTTGACCACGCCCAATCACCACCGTATTGTCGTTACGCCAAAGAAAGAGCACATTTTGCGCTGATGACATGGTACGGAAAATCGTATCTTCCACCGCCAAATTAAACCAAGGGTGGGTCGAGGTGGATACAAACACGCGTAAAGGATGATTGTTGTCTTGCATAGTGGCTCCAAATTCGTCGAGATCTCGGCTCGTAGCATAGCAAACTCTTCATCTATGCCAACAAAATGGATAAACCGGTAGCTGATGGCGAGGAAAAATGACTTAAATGCCGTTTAGCGTTTGGCATTAGTCGTGGCATTAATTAGTATGTAAGGTCAATTTATTACCTGTTCTCTCAGTCAATTGGCATTGAGGCGTATAACAAGACGACTCTGTCAGTTTGCTCAGACAATGGGTGAAACCATGATGTCAGCAGGTATTGTCATACACCTACCTGGTTTGGACTGCCCAACGGGTCGACGAGGAAACAATGCAACAATTAGAAGAAATTCTTGCGAATGCAACCAATGCGGTGGCCGATGCTGCCTCTGTGGCTGCATTGGATGAAGTCCGGGTAAAATACCTAGGAAAGAAGGGTGAGCTAACCGCACAGCTTCAGGCTTTAGGCAAATTGCCTCCTGAAGAACGCCGCGAAGCGGGTCAGAAGATTAATCAGGCTAAGCAAACCGTGCAGCAGACGATTGCTGAACGTAAGCAAGCACTAGAACGTGCTGAGCTAGAAGCCAAACTGGCCGCCGAAACCATTGATGTGAGCCTGCCAGGCCGCCGGATTGAAAACGGTGGATTGCATCCGGTAACGCGCACCATTGAGCGTATTGAGCAATTTTTTGGTGAGCTTGGTTTTTCGGTGGAAGCTGGACCGGAAGTGGAAGATGGCTTCCATAACTTTGATGCATTGAACATCGCAGCCGATCATCCCGCGCGTACCGATCATGACACCTTCTTCTTTAACCCTGATTTGATGTTGCGTACCCATACCTCGGGCGTTCAGATCCGGACCATGGAAGCCGGCAAACCGCCATTCCGTATTATTGCGCCAGGCCGTGTTTATCGAAACGATTACGACCAAACGCACACGCCCATGTTCCACCAAGTAGAAGGCTTACTGGTCGATAAAGACATTACCTTTGCCGATCTAAAAGGTATTTTGAACGACTTCCTTCGCAACTTTTTTGAGGAAGATCTCGAAGTACGTTTCCGTCCTTCCTATTTCCCGTTTACCGAGCCCTCAGCGGAAGTCGATGTGCGCCGTAAAGGTGGCAAATGGCTAGAGATCTTAGGTTGTGGCATGGTTCACCCCAATGTCCTGCGGTCGGTGAACATTGACCCAGAGGAATATCAAGGTTTTGCCTTTGGTATTGGGGTTGAGCGCCTAACCATGTTGCGCTATGGCGTGAATGATCTTCGTGCGTTCTTTGAGAACGATCTGCGCTTTTTGAAACAATTTAAGTAATCAGTGGGGCAAGGTAATAATGAAATTCAGTGAATCTTGGTTGAGAGAGTGGGTAAATCCAGCAAACGACACCAACGCGCTTGCCCACCAGATCACCATGGCCGGTCTTGAAGTTGACGAGATTGCCCCCGTGGCTGGCGAATTTAGCGGTGTGGTTGTGGGTGAAGTGGTGGAATGTGGTCAACACCCTGACGCAGACAAACTGCGGGTCACTAAAATTAATGTCGGTAACGATGAGTTACTGGATATTGTCTGTGGTGCGCCGAATTGTCGCCAAGGCTTAAAAGTGGCGGTAGCCATGGTTGGAGCGGTATTGCCGGGTGATTTTAAAATCAAAAAGGCTAAGCTACGCGGTCAGCCATCATTCGGTATGTTGTGCTCGTTCACCGAGCTGGGTATCGATGTGGAATCGGATGGGATTATCGAATTGCCCGCTGACGCGCCGATTGGTACTGACATCCGTGATTATCTTGCACTCAACGATGTCACCATCGATGTGGATTTGACCCCAAACCGCGCTGATTGTTTGAGCCTACGTGGCTTGGCGCGTGAAGTGGGCGTATTAAACCGCACCGATGTAACAGAGCCTACCATTACGCCTGTTGCTGCCAGCATTGAAGACAAAGTATCGGTGCGCATCGATGCGCCGCAAGCGTGCCCACGTTATCTGGGTCGTGTGGTAAAAAACGTTGATCTTAATGCGCAGAGCCCGTTGTGGATGCAAGAAAAACTGCGTCGCAGTGGTATTCGTTCTATCGATCCTGTGGTGGATGTCACCAACTATGTGATGCTTGAGCAAGGTCAGCCAATGCATGCGTTTGATCTTGGCAAGATTGAAGGTGGCATCGTGGTGCGTTTAGCCGAAGAAGGCGAAGCACTGACCTTACTTGATGGCAATGAAGCCAAACTAAATACGCAAACGCTCGTTATTGCGGATGAGAAAAAAGCGTTGGCGATGGCTGGCATTTTTGGCGGCCAAGAGTCAGGTGTGACCACAGAAACCCAAGATATTCTGTTAGAGTCAGCCTTTTTTGCCCCGGAAGCGATTCGTGGTCGTGCACGTAGCTATGGTCTACACACAGATTCATCTCACCGCTTTGAGCGCGGGGTTGATCCGGCACTGCAAGCCGCAGCGATGGAGCGAGCGACTGAGTTATTGCTGGCTATCTGTGGCGGCGAAGCGGGCGAGATTGTGACGGCTGAGTCTACTAACACCTTGCCAGTTCGTGACACTGTCACTCTTCGTCGTACCAAGCTCGATGGTTTACTCGGGCATGCTATTGACAACAAGGATGTCGACGCCATTTTGACCCGCTTAGGCTGTGCGGTGACGACCACCGATCAAGGTTGGGAAGCAACGGCACCAAGCTGGCGTTTTGATATTGCCATCGAGCAAGATTTGATTGAGGAAGTGGGTCGTATCTATGGCTACGACAATATTCCGACCCGTGCGCCGAAAGCTGCGCTCACCATGCGCGAATATAAAGAAGCGGCGATGCCACTCAAGCGTGTACGTGATCTTCTGGTTGACCGTGGTTTCCATGAAGCGATCACTTATAGCTTTGTTGAGCCCAAGCAACAGGCGTTGATTGTGCCGAATGTGGCGCCGTTAATCCTGCCAAGCCCCATCTCGGCGGATATGTCCGCGATGCGCTTAAGCTTATTACCTGGTTTGCTCAATACGGTGGCTTATAATCAAAAGCGTCAACAACCGCGCGTGCGTTTGTTTGAGTTTGGTTTACGCTTCACGCCTGAAGGTGATATGAGCGGTGACATACGTCAAGATAACATTCGTCAAGAGCGGATGCTTGCCGGAGTTATTGCCGGACCAAGTAGCGAAGAGCATTGGGATCTGACCAGCGCAACGGTTGATTTCTTTGACTTGAAAGGGGATCTGGAAGCGGTGCTTGAGCTAACCGGTCAGTTGAATGATTTCCGCTTTGTGTCAGCCTCTCATCCCGCGATGCACCCAGGCCAAACTGCAGCGATTGAGTTTGATGGCAATGTTGTCGGCCATATTGGTACGCTACATCCAGAGCTAGAACGCGAGTTTGGCTTAAATGGGCGCACCGTGGTGTTTGAGCTGGAATGGCAAGCGATTGATACGCGCTTTATTCCTGAAGCGGCCGGTCTGTCCAAGTTCCCTGCAAACCGTCGTGATATTGCGGTGATTGCCGATGAGTCGCTCGCATCAGGTGATGTAGTCGCTGCGTGTTTGCAAAGTGGTAATGCGCTGATTAAAGATGCACAACTTTTCGACCTGTATACCGGTAAAGGGGTAGAAGACGGGAAGAAGAGCTTAGCGATAGCACTTATTTTGCAATCGGATAAGCGCACCCTAGAAGAGGCCGATATCAGTGACGCGGTGTCGGGTGTCGTGAACAACCTCTCAGAAAAACTGGGCGTGGTCTTGCGAGATTAGCCCCATTTAAGTGAAAAAAGCAGCGGTAACGCTGCTTTTTTTATGCCTAAATGGCCTAACATCTATGCGTTTGAAAAACTGAATAAACTCGCTATATTTGTTTATTAATTGTTCAATTATTGATAAAAGCGTCTAATATCGACCACAGAGGTTGTCCATTTATAGACGTACCGGCAGATAAACGTGTAAGGTATTGGTTTAAAAGGTCAATTTTTTGGACATGGCGCTATTTTTTTTCATGTAAAAAAGTTGGCGCAAATCAGCCAGTTGGCATACACTTGTTTTTAAGTGGTTTTCGAATGTTCCTAAAATACAAGGGCTAAAGACGCGTAGACCACGTGTAGAATGGCGGTGTCGATACTGCGGTATTGCCAATATGTTAAACAATTCTTGAGGGAAAACCTATGGCGCTCACGAAAGCCGATTTGGCTGAGAACCTGTTTGAAAATATCGGGATTAGCAAACGGGACGCCAAGGATACAGTCGAAGTGTTTTTTGAAGAAGTACGAAAAGCGCTTGAAAGTGGCGAGCAAGTCAAACTGTCCGGTTTTGGTAATTTTGATTTGCGAGACAAGAATCAACGCCCCGGTCGAAACCCTAAAACAGGGGAAGATATTCCGATCACGGCGCGTCGTGTTGTCACTTTTCGACCCGGCCAAAAACTTAAAGCACGAGTTGAAAATGCAGAAGTTGAAAAGTAAGCCTACATCAACTTGTCGGTGGTGATAGCACCACAATAGAAAGCCGTGTGCCTTTGGTTCACGGCTTTTTAATTTGTCTATACATGATCACATTGTCAGGATAAAACACTGGGGTTATTGGTTATCTCGTTGTAACGTTTTGTTGTCTAGTTGTAATAAAAGGAAGCATTATGCTGACAGCACGCCCAGGCGCCTTTATTGATGCCGCCCTGACCGCGCCTCACGCGTTCCAAGCCGACCAATGGCATCAGTCGTCTCTGACCTTCACACACCACATGCCCGGTGTGGTGCGCATCCAACCTGACAACCCCACGGTATCGCGTTGCGTGGTCTTATCTGCGGGGATCCATGGCGATGAAACCGCACCGATTGAGCTGATTGACGGGTTGCTGGCCGATATTCTCAGTGGCGCATTGATTCCGACGGTGCCGTTACTGCTCATTATTGGTCATGCAGAAGCCATTAAAGCCCATACCCGGTTTATTGAAGATAACTTGAACCGTCTTTTTGGTGGCTGGAATCAAGAAAAAAACGAAGAACACCACTTGGCCAACCAGCTACAGCAAGCAGTCAGTGACTTTTTTGCGGCGCAGCCCGCGTCAATGCAGCGTTGGCACTTGGATTTACACAGCGCTATTCGCGACTCTTTCCACTATATGTTTGGCGTGATCCCCAAGACGTCTAAAGCGACGGATGTACGCCCACTGGCGGCCTTGCTCAACGATGCGCAAATGGATGCGAGTGTTCTGTCACAATCGCCATCCCCCACATTCAGCTGGTACAGCGCCAACCATCATGATGCCTTGGCGGCGACCTTAGAAATGGGGCGTGTTGCGCCACTGTATGAGAACGACATGCGTGAGTATGCACCGCTTAATCAGACATTACGCACGCTCCTTAGCGAGACTGCGTTGCCCTCGACACTGACACCCATGCGTTTTTATCGAGTAACACGCACGTTGACGAAACACACCGAGCAGTTTGCGCTGACGTTTTCATCCTCGGCGAAGAACTTTACGCCGTTTCAGCAAGGTGAATGCTTGGCCACGGATGAATGTATGAGCATTCATGCTGAGCAAGACGGTGAGGTCGTGATCTTCCCCAATGCGAATGTGCCGGTTGGCCATCGTGCTGGATTATTAGCCACGCCTTTTCGCCCTGATGCCGACCAGCCCTTGTATGTGAATACAACATCAGCGTAATTGCGTACTCTTGCCACACGCTGGGCGTTAGCGCTTTTCAACCGTTGATTCAGTCGGTAAAGTACATTGCATTATTATGTGCTGAATAGATGGTCGAACGACCCATGCAAGTGTCATCACTCACCGCCCGCCAACATATCCGTTGGCGGCGCGCGTTATGTATTTTTTCCTGTCTTTTGTTGTTAGCCAGTGGCGCGGCGCTGAGTGTGGGAGAGCTCTGGATTAATCCGCTCGCGCCCGATTCGCCATTGGCGCAACAACTGCTGATCCAGCTGCGTTTGCCTCGGGTGTTAGCTGCATTATTGATAGGAGCGTCGCTGGCGATGGCGGGAGCCAGCTTGCAAGTATTGCTGGGTAATCCTTTGGCTGAGCCGGGTGTGCTTGGGATCTCCGGTGGGGCGAGCATTGCGGTCGTCTTACTATTACTGCTTGCGCCTACGTGGGCATCGAGCTCGCATATGGCGATTGCTGCGATGCTAGGCGCCAGTGCCTTTACCTTAATATTGGTGATGTTGGCACGCCGGGCATTAGCCACGTCCCGAATTTTATTGGTGGGGGTTGCCCTGAGCATCTTAGCCGGCTCGGGAGTGACATTGGCATTTTATTTCAGCACCGACTTTAACCTACGCCAATTAATGGTTTGGTTAATGGGATCCCTATCGGGCATGCGTTTAGAGCATGTTGCGATATTGTCGATAACCTTACCTTGTATTGCGCTATTATGGCGCTACGGGCAAAAACTCGATCAACTCATGCTTGGCGACCAACAAGCACAGCAATTGGGACTTGATACTCATCGGCTGCGTTGGCAGTTGATTGTGCTCGTGAGCATACTGGTTGGGGTATCGGTTGCGACGGCCGGTGTGATCGGCTTTATTGGTCTAATTGTGCCGCATTATTTGCGCTTATGGTTGGGCAGCCGTAATAGCTACTTGTTGCCAATGTCGGCGCTTGCCGGCGCATTATTGCTCGTCTGTGCGGATACCATTGGACGGCTTATTATTCCCTCGGCGGAGTTACCTGTCGGCGTGGTAACCAGTGTGATTGGTGCACCTTTGTTTATTTGGATGTTAGTGAGGGCGGGGTAATGGTGGTTCATGCGCAAGATGTGAGTTTGCCGCCGCGGCTTTTCCCCCTTTCCCTATCCGTTGAAGCCGGGCAGGTGGTGCATTTAATTGGGCCTAATGGCAGTGGCAAAAGTACCTTGTTACAGCTTCTCTCGGGATTAGAGATGCCAGAAGCTGGTCACATCGCGATCAATAGCCAACGTCTCGGCGGTCAAACCCGGCAAACATTGGCGCAGTGGCGCGGCTACCTGATGCAGCATCAACGTCCGGCGTTCGTCATGGGGGTGTTTGAATACCTTAATCTGGTGCTTGATAGCTTACCAAGACCAAGCTTACAAGGACAAAGCTTACAGCGAATGGCTGGCAGCGCACGTGATGAGGCGGTGAATCATATCGCCTCGCGTTTAGCTGTTTCCGATAAACTCCATCGGCGCATTGATAGCTTGTCCGGAGGAGAGTGGCAACGTGTTCGTCTCGCCGGCGCTTTGTTGCAAGTGTTGCCGTCACTTAACCCTCATGCGTGTCTGCTATTACTGGATGAACCGGCAACTGGGCTTGATGTGGCACAACAAGAAATCATCTACCAAGAAATTAGCATGATGGCAGCAACTTATGGCATTGCGATTGTGATGGCGAATCACGATCTCAACCGGACATTGGTACATGCCGATAAGGTATTATTGCTTAACCAGGGACGCCTTGTTGCCACTGGGCGCCCTGGGCAGGTGTTAACCGATCGCCAACTTTCAGAGGTGTTTGCGACCCCGCTTGAGCAAGTCTCCACGGTAAATGGCCCCGTGATTATGCGTGCGCGAACGAGTTAACTACCACGCGTTGCTAGTCACGCTCATCGTTGTCGATAACCGTTAATTTGGCGCGAATAAAGTCAGCATGATCGACATAAAGTAGCTCGGCCGTTTTTCGAATCACGGCTTCCTCTAAGGGGTCGATGTTTTCATCAGCGTAAGCCACCGACCACATGGCTTCGATAAGCAAAATCCGTGTGTGCGGATCGAGATCGCGTAATTTGTCGGTATATTCATAGAGTGACGTTGCATGCTCACTGTGTTGTCGTGCTTGCTCAAGTAACGATTCAGCTTGCGTGCTCTCAAGCGATAACAGTTGGCAGATCCGTGCTTTCTTGGTCTTCTTCTCCCTTTCATCAATATCATGATCCGCCATGGCGACTTCACTGAGCAGGCCAGCCATCGCTTGATGCCGTGATAAGCCTGCCTGATCGCCCTGTTGCCCCAGATCGGCCGCAAAGGCAGATTCTAATTTACTAAATAGCTGTTTAAGCATGACGCTTCTCCCTACTGCGAAGTCATTTCGGTCTGTCATAGAATACGGCGCGAATCCTATGCAGGTTTGATTCTTTTTACTTTGTGATAGGATGCGACACCAATCAACCTTATTTATCGGCTGTGACACTGATAAACGCCTTAAAAGATTAAGCAGTAAGCAGGAATCGCCTTGAGTTCACGTCATCACAACACGCCAGACACGCTATTTGCAGCCTTAAACGATTGTATGCTGCAAGACCGTTTTCGCTTTAAAAAACGCATTCACGGTGCGCAGAAAATCAATAAAAACGATGCCAAACAGGCCGTTTACGATCAAATCGCCGCGGATATGGCGCAAAGCATGCAGCGCGTCTTATCGCGACAAACGAGCACGCCCACCATTAGTTATCCTGAGGCATTGCCCGTTAGTCAGAAAAAAGACGATATTGCCGAGGCTATTGCCAACCATCAGGTAGTGATTATTGCCGGTGAAACGGGATCGGGTAAAACCACTCAGCTACCCAAGATTTGTATGGAATTAGGGCTGGGTGTTGCAGGGACCATTGGTCATACGCAGCCACGTCGCTTGGCGGCGCGCTCTGTTGCTTCTCGCATTGCCGATGAGCTTGATGTCGAGCTTGGCCGTAGTATCGGCTATAAAGTGCGTTTTAACGACAAGGTGTCAGATGCGACTCAAGTAAAGCTGATGACTGACGGGATCTTGTTGGCAGAAATTCAGCATGATCGTTATCTCAATCAGTATGACTGCATCATCATCGATGAAGCGCACGAACGTAGCCTCAATATCGACTTTATTCTCGGCTATTTGCGCGAGTTGCTGCCAAAGCGTCCCGACTTAAAAGTCATCATCACCTCGGCGACCATCGACCCAGAACGTTTTTCTAAGCATTTCAACAATGCCCCCATGATTGAGGTGTCTGGCCGCACTTATCCGGTTGACGTGCGCTATCGTCCGTTGGCTGAAGACGATGAAAGCGACCGCGATCAGCTTGAAGCGATTAGCGAAGCCGTCGATGAGCTTTGCACCGAAGGGCCAGGCGACATTCTGATCTTTATGAATGGTGAGCGAGAAATTCGTGACACGGCCGATCACTTGCAACGTCGCCAGTTACGGGATACCGAGATTTTACCGCTCTATGCTCGGCTTTCTGCCGGCGAACAAAATCGTGTTTTTCAATCTCATTCTGGGCGACGGATTGTACTGGCCACCAACGTCGCAGAAACCTCGTTGACGGTCCCGGGGATCAAGTATGTGATTGATCCGGGTACGGCGCGCATTTCACGCTATAGCTACCGCACCAAGGTACAGCGGTTGCCCATTGAGCCAATTTCGCAAGCCAGTGCCAACCAGCGTAAGGGCCGTTGCGGGCGTGTGTCAGAAGGGATTTGTATTCGCCTTTATAGCGAAGACGATTTTTTAGGTCGACCTGAGTTTACCGATCCGGAAATTCTTCGAACCAATCTGGCGTCGGTGATTTTGCAAATGACGGCGCTTGGTCTGGGTGATATTCAAGCCTTTCCGTTTGTTCAGCCACCTGATAGCCGTCACATTAAAGACGGTGTGCGCTTACTCGAAGAGCTGGGGGCAATTAAATCCGGACAAGTGGCCTCCAAGCGTCAGCTGACGGGAGTGGGCAAAACCCTGGCCAAGCTTCCGATTGATCCGCGTTTAGCGCGCATGGTGATTGAAGCGCCTAAGTATGGGGCACTCAATGAAGTGATGGTGATTGCTGCCGCGCTGGCGATTCAAGATCCGCGTGAGCGTCCGGCGGACAAACAGCAACAAGCCGATGAGCAGCACCGCCGGTTTGCCGATAAAGAATCCGACTTTTTAGCGTATGTCAATCTGTGGGGCTACGTGAAAGAGCAGCAACAATTGCTGTCGAATAGCCAGTTCCGCAAGCAGTGTAAAACAGACTACCTCAACTACCTGCGTGTACGAGAGTGGCAAGATGTCCACTACCAAATTACCCAGGTAATGAAAGAGCAAAACAGCGCATTTAACCAAGAGCCGGCAAACTATCAGGCTGTGCATATGGCTTTACTCGCCGGCATGTTGAGTCATATTGGTTTAAAAGACCAAGAGAAGAACGATTACCAAGGTGCCCGCAATGCACGTTTCCATATTTTTCCTGGATCGGGCTTATTTAAAAAACAGCCTAAATGGGTGATGGTGGCCGAGCTGGTCGAAACCTCCAAATTATGGGGGCGAATTGCCGCGCGGATCCAACCCGAGTGGGTCGAACCCTTGGCGCAGCATCTGATTAAGCGCACCTACAGTGAGCCGCATTGGTCTCGGAAGCAGGCGGCTGTCATGGCAAGCGAAAAAGTGACCTTATACGGGATCCCGATTATTGCCAGCCGCAAAGTAAACTATGGCCCGATTGATCCTGTGCTCAGCCGCGAACTATTTATTCGCTCGGCGCTGGTTGAAGGCGACTGGCAGACTAAGCACGCCTTTTTCCGTCAAAATCAAAAGCTGCTTGCAGAGGTAGAAGAGCTAGAGCTTAAATCGCGTCGCCGCGATATTTTGGCAGACGATGACACCTTGTTTGATTTTTATGATCAGCGTCTCGATCACAGCGTGGTCAGTGGTCGCCACTTTGATAGCTGGTGGAAAAAAGCCCGTCAGGACGATCCCGATTTACTGAATTTCGAAAAAGCCATGCTGCTGCAAGGTGATGCGAGCCATGTCACCGAGTTAGACTATCCCAACGTTTGGTATCAAGATAACGTCAAACTCAAGCTCAGTTATCAGTTTGAACCCGGGCAAGATCATGATGGGGTCACGGTGCATATTCCGTTACCGATTCTCAACCAGGTATCTGAAGAGGGCTTTGATTGGCATGTGCCGGGTCTGCGTCATGAGCTGATTGTCGCATTGATCAAATCCTTGCCTAAGCCGTTACGTCGTAACTTTGTCCCGGCACCCAACTATGCCGATGCAATCTTACAGCGCGTGACGCCACTAGAGGCGCCTTTGCTAGATAGTATGGAAAAAGCCCTTAAGCAGATGTCAGGGGTGACGATTGCGCGTGAAAGCTGGAACTTCAGCCAACTGCCAGAGCATTTGCGGATGCAGTTCCGCGTCGTCGATGATAAAAATCGAACCCTCGCGGAAAGCGAAGATCTGAACGCGCTCAAAGTGTCACTCAAAGATCAGGTTCAGGCCACCTTGTCGGACGTGGCAGATGATGACATTGAGCAGCAAGGGATCACGCAATGGCACTTTGGCCGTTTGCCATCGCGTTATCAGCAGAAAAAACATGGCTTTGAAGTCAAGGCTTACCCGGCACTGGTGGATGAAAAAGACAGCGTCGCGATTCGCTTATTTGAAACGGAAGATCAGCAAATAAAAGCGATGCAGGCCGGACAGCGCCGGTTGATTTTACTCAATGTGCCATCGCCGATTAAATATCTTCATGCACATTTACCCAACAAATCAAAGCTGGGGCTGTACTTTAACCCCTATGGGCGTGTGCTGGATTTAATCGATGATTGTATTGCTTGTGGCGTCGATAAATTAATTGCTCAGCACGGCGGCCTTACTTGGGAAGAGGCCGAGTTTGAGTCGTTAAAAGAAACCGTGCGTGCAGAGCTAGGCGATACAGTGGTCGACATTGCTCAGCACGTTGAGCAAATCCTGACGCATGCGTTTACTATCAACAAAAAACTGAAAGGCAAAGTAGATTTGTCGATGGCATTTGCTATGTCTGATATTAAAGCGCAATTGGAAGGCTTGATATACAAAGGGTTTGCCACCGACTGTGGTTGGGAGCGGCTGCCGGATATTTTGCGCTATATGAAGGCGATAGAGCGTCGACTAGAAAAATTACCCGTCGATCCGACGCGCGATCGTAACCATATGCTCAAGATAGAGTCGGTCATGAACGACTATAAAACGCTGTATAACAAGCTGCCAAAAGGAAAGCCGGTGCCTGATGAGGTGAAGGCGATTCGTTGGATGATTGAAGAGCTACGCGTGAGTTACTTTGCTCAGCAATTGGGTACCCCGTACCCGGTGTCTGATAAGCGGATCAAAAACGCAATGGCTGCGCTTTAATGGTGGCAACCTTCTGCCACCGTCGACTTGCGCGTGTGCGTCGGTCTGCGGTGAGCTGATTAAATTACTTAACTATCAATAGCTAATGAAACCGTGTCTTGATGGCACGGTTTTTGTTTTTGTCAATACAGGCACGCTAACTAGATAGCCTGTATTGCAGTGGCAAAACAAGGAGCACATCATGATGCGATTCATTCTTGCCTCTTGGGGACTTGGGCTGTTGGGCTTACTTACGTTGAGCATCTCTCATCCCGTATTGGCCAGCTTTAAAGATGACGTCAGTGGGCTATATCAATCCCTTCACCTTGAAGGAGAGGTGTCTTATCACGCTTTTGCCGATGCCTACCGTCACTTTTCCCAGCATCACAGTGCCAAACCTGTGATGACGTTGATTGATTATGGTAAGCCGTCGACCGAGAAACGCTTTTGGGTGATTAATGTCAAAACGCGTAATGTCCTTTTTCGTTCGTACGTCTCGCATGGCAAGAACAGTGGGAATCTGTATGCCAAGACGTTTTCTAATCGCGTCAATTCGCGACAAACATCCCTCGGCATTTATCGTGCTGCGGAAACGTATCACGGCAAACACGGCTATTCGTTACGCTTAGATGGCCTCTCTGAAGGTTTGAATGATAAGGCGCGTGAACGGGCAATTGTGATTCACGGTGCTGACTACGCCAATCCCGCCATGATTGAGCAAAGCGGTCGTCTTGGACGAAGTTGGGGATGCCCGGCATTACCCACTGATTTATCATCTCGTGTGATTGATGTGATCAAAAATGGCACCTTCATCTATGCCTTTTCCCACCAGGCATAAAAAAGCCCGCGAGTCAGTTATCACGATGCATTGCAAACCTCACTACCGAACAATAACTGTTGCTAGCTTACTGCCAAAATCATCTTCCTTTTACCGCTTAGGCTTAGATTCTGGTTAGCCTTTAGCCTTATGCGATAAGGAGGACAATGATGCGATATATTAACCGGCTCAGTATTGGTTTGCTTTCTGCTTGTGTGCTATCCCCGGCCATATCATTGAGTGCACCATCGGCACCGGCATTGATGCACGGCGTGGATGGGCAGTTAGCGTCACAAAGCTATCAAGGCTTTTGGGCGAGTGAGAAGCTAGACGGCATTCGGGCCTACTGGACCGGCACGGAATTGTTGACGCGCCAGGGGAATCCCATTCATGCACCGCAATCGTTTCTGGCAGCCTTGCCTAATGCGCCCCTTGATGGGGAGTTATGGGCTGGGCGCGGTGAATTTCAAACCGTATTGCGAACGGTGCTTGATAAGACGCCAAATGACAGTGACTGGCAACGTATTGGTTTTTACGTGTTCGATCTTCCACAGCATCCTGGCCCCTTCGCTGAGCGCTATCTGGCATTAAAACGCCTGGCCGAGCAAGGAGGCGACGTGATCCAGTGGGTTGAGCAGCAGCCGGTGGCCAATGACCAAGCACTGGCCGATCGCTTGGCTCAAATCACCGACGCGGGTGGCGAAGGGCTGATGCTGCATCATCCAGAGAGTTTATACCTTGGCGCGCGCGTTGATAGCTTGGTCAAGCTTAAGGCGTACCAAGAAGTCGATGTGTCTGTGGTGGGAATGAATCCGGGGCAGGGACGTTTGACCGGAATGATGGGATCACTCCAAGTGCAGATGGCGGATGGCACTGTGTTTAACGTTGGCTCTGGTTTTACCGATCAACAGCGTCAACGCCCGCCTGAGAAGGGGCAGACCATTGTCGTACGTTATAACGGCGTGACGGATAAAGGGATCCCACGTTTTGCCCGCTTTATACGAGAAAAAGTCGCACTCTAGGCGCGACTTGACTCGCTTGTTGTTCGGCGGCTAGTGAGATGCGGTTGTCGATGAGCCTGACGTTGCTGTCTTGGTCACGGTATCCGAGGTTGGGTGCCGCAATTGATGGTCAAGACATTGGCAATCGGTGCTGTACTTTTTCTTGCCGGTTTTTCCGATCCCAGGGTTGAAGCTGTTGGTTGGATCAAGCTGATGATAAAAGTTGGCTAAATCGGGCTCTGCCGCATAAAGGTGTCCCACATTATGCTCTGCCGGATATTTCGCGCCGCGGGTTTCTAATTGCGCCAGCATCTTAGCTTTGATTGCTGCCACGCCTGCGCCTTTTTTGATCACATAGTCTTGGTGAAACACATGACAGAAGAAATGGCCGTAATAGAGCTTTGTCACTATGTTTTGTTCAATCTCTTCGGGCAAGTGTTCTTGCCATTCGGTTTCATTACGTTTTAGTGCAATGTCGAGAGCCAAAATGTCTTCACTATCCCGGTGGTGCATAATGTGATAGCGGATCGCTGCACCGGCGGCGGCAAAACGATGCAACATCGCTTTTTTGGCTTCATCCGCATTACAGGCAAAATAGTCACTGTCTGGGTGCTCGGCAAAAAAGCGGCTTAAAAAGGCGGATATCTCATTAATGCCCTCGTCAGAGGCTTTCACGATCAAGTGATGCTCATATCGATCGCGAAATGCCAACATGCGTTTGGGTAAATGCTGAGGAAATAATTGACTGGCATACTGCATCACTTTGTCGGGTAAGGACTTAGGCAGCAGCGGTACTTTGTCTAACCAGGCGGTGATCTGGGCTTTTAAGGCAAACATCTTGGGGATTGAATCGGTACCCAGTTGCCCAATCGCGAGAAACACGTCTTTTCCGTAACGCTCGGCGATATTAAAGGCATCACGGTGCATGTATTCACCGACCTCTGGCAAATGCGACAATTCAGACAGTACACGTCGACGCAGCGTATTGAAGACATCTGGATCATTGGTACCCAGATAAAAAACTTGCTCGCGCTCAGGGATAGGATAGGTGTCTAGTCGCACAGCGAACACAGCGAGTTTACCGGCACACCCGCTTACTTCATGCAGGCGACGTTTATCTGCGTTATAACGAGCAGGGCTGTCGGCATCGACATCACGCAAGATGTGCTCATAGTCATGGGCGGAGGCTTTACGGTCGTCAAACACAACGTCTTCGCGACGGTAATCCCCTTTTTCAACGCGAGAGAGTATGGTTTCTGGGTCGTCACCCAGGGCAATACCTAAATGGTTGACCAGTACTAATTCACCGTGTTCAGTCAGTTGCGCGAATAGCGAATATTCCGTATAAGCTGGGCCACGCTTCACTAGCGCTCCCCCTGAGTTGTTCGCCACGCCGCCGACAATTGAGGCGCCAATACACGACGAGCCTATGACCGAGTGAGGCGCTCGATGGTGGGGACGCAACGTTTTCTCTAAGTGATGCAGTGTGGTGCCAGGGAAACTGATCACTTGCTTGCCATCATCAATCAATTGTAATCCGTCGAGGCGGGTGGTGTTGATAATAACGACATCACGATCATAGTCATCCCCTTTGGGCGTAGAGCCCTCGGTTAACCCCGTGTTAGCCGCTTGCATAATCATGACCACATCGGCTGCAACACAAGCTTGTAGCACGCGCCATTGCATCACTAACGAGGTTGGAAAGATCACGGCCAGTGCCGATCCGCCCCCAGAGCGCCACCCCATGCGATAGTGCTGGGTTTGGCTTTTATCGGTAAGGAGGTTGTCTTTGCCCACGATGTCCGTCAACGTCGAGAGAAAAGTTTGCTGCTGGGTTGACGACAAACGTGATGGGGTATTCATAAGCGTTCCTTTCCTTCATGTTTACAAAGGCTGGGGTCAGCCTAGCTGGCCCGCTTGTGGTGAGGCAGGCCGAGAGACGCTCGGCCTGATGGATTGAGATTACGCTACAGTGAGCACATCAGCAAATTGCAGTATGTTCACCAATATAATGCCAATAATGCCGGCCGCGACTAAATAATACAGCGTGGGTAAAATCGTTTTTCTGAGCGTCGCGCCTTCTCGCCCAAGTAAGCCAACGGTTGCAGAGGCGGCGACGACGTTGTGTATTGCAATCATATTGCCAGCGGCCGCGCCAACGGCCTGTAGAGCAATGACAACCACCGTCGATGCGCCCAGGGTCTGTGCGACTTCAAACTGAAATTGACTAAACATCATGTTCGAAACGGTGTTTGAACCGGCAATAAATGCGCCTAATGCGCCAATTGTTGCACTCAGCGCTGGGAAGCCATCGCCGACCAGATCAGCGGCAAATCGTGCGGTCATAACGGGCATACTGACGAGTTCGGCACTATTCACGCCTGAGTTGATAAAAATACGCACCATTGGAATCGTAAAGACCAAGACAAAGCCGGCGCCGATCAGTGTTTTACTCGACTCGCGTGCAGCTGTTATTAGTGGGGCCAATTGACGAGCTTGTAATAAGACGGCGAGTAAGGCCACAAATGCCAGAATGCCCCCAGGGAGATATAAAGGCTGAATGGCGGCATTAATGCCCGTTTCACCAAACAGAGTGGTGAAACTTAAGCTCACATCCGTGAGTGCGGTTTTAACGGTTGGGCTGACGCGGCTAATCACTAAGAAGACAGCTAATAGTATATAGGGCGTCCAAGCCATTGCCATGCTCATGGGTTTATCTTGGATTTTAAGGTCCATTTTTAATGATCCTAGCCAATGTGTCGGCCACGTGGATTCATCATCAAAGTCCCACTGCGTCTTAGGAACAAGAAATCCTTTCCGGGCGGCTATCGTGACCAGCACAATACCGACGAGCCCGCCGAGTAGTGATGGAAACTCCGGGCCGAGCAGCCAGCCGGTGAGCGCGTAGGGAACCGTAAAGGCTAAACCAGCAAAAATCGCAAAAGGCGCGACCGCCAAGCCTTCTTTCCAGCTTTTATTTTTTCCAAAAAAACGGGTCAGCATCATAGCCATGAGCAGCGGCATAAGGGTGCCGATCACCGCATGAATAAACGAGACTTGCGTGGTAATTGCCTGCAAGTAGGTGGCCCAATCGCTGCCGTTGGCGGTGAGGGTCTGACCAATAGCATGACTGTCTAATCCTTTATTAACCCCGACGATAATGGGGGTCCCCACGGCGCCGAATGACACAGGGGTTGACTGGATCATCATGCCGACCACTACCGCTGCAAGCGCAGGGAAACCGATGGCAACCAAGAGTGGCGCGGCAATTGCAGCAGGTGTCCCAAACCCAGATGCTCCCTCAATAAAAGAGCCGAAACACCAAGCGATGATAATGGCTTGTATTCGCCTGTCGTCCGAGATAGTGGTAAAACCATTTCGAATCACGGTGATCGCGCCTGTGTGCTTTAACGTGTTAAGTAAAAGGATGGCACCAAACACGATCCACAGGACAGCGGCGGTGATAATGAGTCCTTGGGCAATAGAGGCCGATACGCGGGCTGCGCTCATTTGCCACTGGAATAGTGCGATCAAGACTGTCATGATAAAGGCAACCGGCATCGCCTTTTTGGCAGGCCAGTTTAACCCCACCAGTAAAATAGCAGCCACCACAATGGGTGAGAACGCAACGAGGGCGTAGAGGGTATCTGTCATAAGTATTCCTTAGTTAGGCGTCTCTTCCGTTAAATCACGTAAAAAAGTGGCGTCACTCATGTGTTGTTATTTTGCTGACAGCTCGGTGACGTAATGTTAACAAGGTGTGACATTACGCGTTTACATTTCTCTGATATATGGAAATAATGAAAATAATTACTTCCATTACTGACACAATATGCCTAAAACAGATGATCTCGTTCTTTTTGCTCAAGTTGTTGAGTATGGTTCTTTTAGTAAGGTCGCGGAAATAAATTCCCTGACAAATTCCGTAGTTAGCAAACGTGTTAAAAAGCTTGAAGAAGGCTTAGGCGTGCAGCTTTTGTACCGTACAACGCGCAAACTGACCCTTACTGATGCAGGGCGTACCTTGTACCAAGGTGCAAAAACTGTGAAGCAGGCCGCTGATGAAGCGTTTGATGCTGTTGCAGGACTTGGAGAAGCGATTACTGGGCAGATAAAGATATCCGTCCCGACAATCTCGGGTGAGTTATTGTTAGCCGAAGCGGTCGCTGAGTTTTGTGGTCAATATCCCGGCTTGAATATTGATATGTCTTTGAACAACCGCTTCGTCGATTTGATTGATGAAGGCTTCGATTTAGTGATCCGTACAGGGTACTTGGAAGACTCGAGTCTTATCGCTCGCCATATTCTCGATTCTCAGTGGGTCGTATGTGCAGCACCAGGCTATATTGCTCGCCACGGCAGGCCTCAGCACCCCATTGAGCTTAAACAGCATAACTGCTTGCAATACGCGTATCAGACCACAGGTGCGAGTGATTGGGAGTTTAAAGGCGAGGATAAAAATCAAGTCATCAAAGTGACAGGTAATCTGTCTACGGATAACCCGATTGCATTGCGCCAGGGAGCGTTGAGTGGTCATGGGATCGCTTATGTGCCGCGCTGTTTGGTGTATAACGATTTAATCGAAGGGGATTTGATTGATCTGTTCCCTGATCAAGTGGGAAAAAAACTTGGGATTTACGCGGTTTATCCGTTTACACGTCAACCGCCGAAAAAGGTACGCTTATTGATTGAGCATATTCGCAATAAGTATTTGGCTATTCAGCACTGCTTCTAGTTGGCACGGCTTCTAGGGAATCAGTATTCACTGGGCGATTTCATCACTGTGAGTGGCCCTGATTAGCGAGCTTCAGGGCCGATAGGACACTATAAAGTCACGGGGCTATATGGTGCTGTAAGCGTCTTTTCGCTGATTAAATCGCTCAACCAGGTCTTGAATTGCCGCTTCGCAATAGGGGCGTAATCCACTGGCTACCATGGTCTTGCATCCGTGACCGACTTGTTGGCCGTTAACGATAAAATCGAAGGCGAGCTCGACTTTTCCTCGTTTTCCGCTGACATGCATTGCTGAATCGGAGAGCTCGACTTGCGCAGAGGCAATCGATAAATCGTCGAATGCTAGGCGCATTTTTTCATACATCACCAATGGGCGATCGGTGTTTATCATCATCTGTTGCTCACGCATCAGTGGCACCATGATGTGGGGGAAGTTCTTACCAGAAAACTGAACATAATGAGTAGCTATTTCGGTCGCCAATGCCTGATCATGGCGCACCGCGCCGCGTCGAGTCATTGTTAGGTAGCGCTTTTGATCATCGTCGACGACAGTGACTTCCTCATCTGTTTCAACGATAGTTAAAGGGGTGTTGGCACTGATCATGCCATTAAACTGAATTTCAATTTCCTCACTGATCCCCGTTTTTGCGAGCAAAATAGAAAGGAGCAGATCCCCCGGCACACAAAATCGTGACGCATCGGTATCATGAATGGGGTTAAAGTCACCGGCAACGCGTTTCGCAAAGTCACTCGCTTGTTGGCGAGTAAAAATCAGTTTTCCATCTTGCTCAGAATAATAATGTTCTAAATTCATAGTGAGTAACAGATACGAGAAATAAGCGGCCATTGTAACCCAAGCAGTACCAAGCATTGGTCTAGCCAGTCGTTACATCGCTTATTTGTGAGTGATGTCAACGACTAAGGTCTAAAACCACAATGCTTCAATGGTAAAGGCGAGAGTGGTATAAATGACGTAGGTTAATGAATTATCAAGGATAGGCGTATGACATTCCCTTATCAACATATCGTAATTTTAACCGGCGCTGGGATATCAGCGGAATCAGGGATAAAAACATTTCGTGATCAAGATGGCTTGTGGGAAGAACACCACATTGAAGATGTTGCAACGCCTGAGGGGTTTGAGCGCAATCCGACGTTAGTGCAGCAGTTTTACAATGATCGCCGTCGACAATTACAGTCGGGAGTGAGCCCAAACCTCGCCCATAACGCCTTGGCTTACTTGGAAAAAACAACCCATGCCTCTGTGCTGGTGGTGACACAAAATATTGACGATCTCCATGAGCGAGCTGGCACCCATCATATTATTCATATGCATGGCGAACTATTAAAGGCACGCTGTAGTCACTCTCAGCAAACTATTGATTGGAAAGGTGATATTTCGGTTTCTGACCACTGTCACTGTTGTCAAATGCCGGCACCTTTGCGGCCTCATGTTGTTTGGTTTGGTGAAATGCCATGGGGCATGGGGAAAATCCATGAGGCGTTAAATAAAGCGGATTTGTTTATCTCTATAGGGACATCGGGGGCAGTGTATCCCGCGGCGGGCTTTGTGCATGAAGCGGCAATGCATGGCGCGCATACAATTGAAATCAACCTCGAACCCAGTGCGGTTGAGAGCGAGTTTGATGAACGGCGCTACGGCAAAGCAAGCACTTTAGTGCCTGAGCTGGTGGATGAGATACTGGCGCTTGAGCGATAAATCAGGGGCGTCTTTGCCCCTGACAGTCTAGAACAGTACGCGGGATCACATACCGGCTTTTAAGCGTTGAAAATAATCTTCATAAAGTCGGTTGGCGTCACCTACATCGTTTTGCCATTCGCCGGCAGCCATCACCGACTGTGGTGGATAAATTTGCGGGTTATTTTTAAACGCGGCAGGCAATAACGGATAGGCGGATTTCACTGGCGTTGGATAACCTATCTGCAGGGCAAGCTTAGCGGCGTTTTCCGGACGTAAGAGAAAATCGATCATTTTATGCGCGGCATCGACGTTTTTAGCATCCGCTGGAATCGCGAGGCTATCCATCCAAAAAATTGCGCCTTCTTCTGGCCACACCATGTCGATCGATGCGCCTTCTTGACGTGCCATGTAGGCACTGCCATTCCAAAGCATGCCTAAGGTAACTTCACCGGCTAAAAACGGGTTAGCCGGAAAATCAGAATTAAAGAGCAATACATTTGGCATCAACGCTTTAAGTGACTCATAGGCCGCTTTTATTTCTTCCGGATCTGTGGTGTTGGCTGAGTAACCGAGTTTTCGCAGGGCAATGTGAAATAGCTCTCTGGCATCATCCATCATCAACAGTTGGCCTTGCCATTTGGGATCCCATAAATCTGTCCAGCTCGAGACATCGGCTTTGTCCATAAAGTCGGTGTTAACGCCGATACCTGTCGCTCCCCAAATATAGGGCACAGAATAATCATTGTTAGGATCAAAAGGTTTGTTCAAGTTAACCGGATCCAGACCTGAAAAATGCTGGAGTTGCGATTTGTCGATTTGTTGTAGCATGCCTTGCTGACGCATTTTAGCGACATAGTAAGTTGACGGCACCACAAGATCATAGCCCTCAGGATGCGTTTTCAGTTTGGCATACATGGTCTCGTTTGACTCATAGGTGGAGTACATCACCTCAATACCCGTTTCATCGGTGAAATCTTCAATAACCGAATTAGGGATATATTCAGACCAATTGTAGAAATACAAAACATCATTGTCCGCGGCGGTCGCGGCGGTCGCGGTAGACGTGAGTAATGCACCGAACAGGGTAAGCGCAAAAAAGGGGGACCATTTAACCATGGTGAGCTCCTCGTAACACAAAAAGGAGGGCGGCTGACCTGTCAACTGCCCTGGGGAATGGGTTATTTTAGTCGATCTTTGGCTAGCCATTGTGAGCACATGACCAGTACGAGTGACACAATCAGCATAATGGTGGCAAGGGCGTTAATTTCTGGCGACACGCCGACTTTTACCATGGAGTAAACTTTGAGCGGCAAGATTTCATAACCTGGCCCGGTGACAAAAGAGCTGACGATGACATCATCCAGTGACAAGGTGAAGCTTAGTAACCAGCCCGCTGCAACCGCGGGAGCGGCAAGCGGTAGGATGATTTTGGTCAAAATAACCCATTCGCTCGCGCCTAAGTCACGTGCGGCTTCAAGCATTTTGACATCAAAACCATTTAAGCGGCTGTAAACCGTTACTACTACAAACGGCAGGCAAAAAGTAATGTGTGACAGCAGCAAGGTCAAAAATCCTAATTGTGCGCCCATTAAGATAAAGAGCGCCAACAGCGAGATAGCCATCACGATATCGGGCGACATCATCACCACGAACAGCATACCATTGACAAACTGCTTGCCGCGAAAGCGATAACGAAACAGTGCTACCGCGGTTAAGCTACCTATAATAGCGGCCGCACTAGCAGAAAAAATAGCAATGGTCAGTGAGTTCCCCGCGGCTTGCATCAGGCTATGATTATTTACAAGTTCCTCATACCATTGCCAAGTAAAGCCTTTCCAACTCATCCCAAACTTGCTCGCGTTGAACGAATTGACGATCAAAATCAGAATTGGGATATATAAAAAAGCATAAACCAAAGAGAGGAAGCTGCCTTTAACAAAGCGATTCATGATAATGCCTCCTTACGATTCATCCATTTCCCCACACGCCAATAGGCAAATAGCAGCAGCCCCATGAGCACCGTCAGAGAAATACTGGCCGCGGAACCAAATGGCCAATCGCGAACATTGAGGATTTGGCTCTTAATCACGTTACCGATCAATAGGTTTTTCGCCCCACCTAATAAGTCAGAGACGTAGAACATGCCGAGGGCTGGAAGAATCACCAGTAAACTACCGGCAATAATGCCTGGCGTAGTAAGTGGTAAGATCACGCGCAAGAAGCATTGTAACTTGTTGGCGCCCAGATCGCGTGCCGCCTCTAAGTAGCTGTTGTCCAGTTTTTCAATGCTGGAGTACAACGGCAGAATCATAAACGGCAGCAAGATATAAACGAGACCGATCATGACCGCATATTCGGTGTACATAATACGGATAGGGCGCTCAATGATCCCAAGCCACATTAGGCTTTCATTGAGTAACCCTCTCGTGCCCAGAAAGATTTTGAGGCCATATGTGCGGATTAATGAGTTAGTCCAAAATGGCACAATGACTAAAAAGAGCATCATTGGACGCATTTTTTTGGGCATCTTGGCAACAATAAAGGCAAACGGGTAGCCGATAAGCAGACAAATCAGCGTCGCTAACGCTGCCATGTAGAAGGAATGCCACACCACTTTAGCGTAGAGAGGATCGAGAAGTTTTGCGTAGTTACTCAGCGTGAACGTCATCTCGATAAGATTGGCGTCATCGCGGGTTAAAAAACTGGTGACGATGATCATTAGGTTGGGCAAAAAAACAAATACCAACAACCAGCCGACCACCAAACCAATAATGGCTGTTTGAAGATTAAGCTTTTTCATCGGCCAATACCACCTCCCAGCTCTCTACCCAGGTCAAGGTGACTTTTTGATTCAGAGAGTGATCAACATCTGGATCGTCTTCATTAAAAAACTCACTGACCATCACGGTTTGCCCTGACGGAAGCTCGAGTACTGAATCCAGGGTCATGCCTTTATAGTTACGCTCGCGTACGTAGCCGACAATACCGTTAGGCTCCGCATCATCGCTAATTTCTTGTAGGCGAATGTCTTCAGGGCGCAGCAATACCTTGACCTTATCGTCAGGCTTCACATCAAGCTTGCAGAATACCTCGCACTCACGGGATTCAATACTGGCCCAAATGCGGTTTTCATCGATGCGTTTGATCACGGTGGCATCAAAGACATTGATTTCGCCAATAAACCGGGCGACAAACAAGTTCTTTGGCTCTTCATAGATCTCACGTGGTGAACCGTCTTGTTCGATTTCGCCTTCACGCATGACCAGTATACGGTCAGACATCGACAACGCTTCTTCTTGATCATGGGTGACAAAGATAAACGTAATGCCGAGTTTACGCTGAAGCTGCTTGAGCTCCATTTGCATTTGCTTACGCAGTTTATAATCGAGTGCAGAGAGCGATTCGTCGAGCAGTAAGACGCTTGGTTTATTCACCACAGCACGCGCAATCGCAATACGCTGCTGCTGACCGCCTGACAACTGGTGGGGCTTGCGTGAGGCATAGTGGTCCAGCTGCACCATGCGCAGTGCTTCCATCACACGTGGTTCGATCTCATTGCGGTTCACACCTTGCATACGTAAGCCAAATGCCACGTTTTCAAACACACTCATGTGGGGAAATAAGGCATAGCTTTGAAACACAGTGTTGACGTTGCGTTGTTCGGCAGGCAAATCGGTGACATCTTGACCGTCAATGATAACCTGGCCGCTGTCAGCGTCCTCAAGCCCCGCAATTAAGCGTAATACGGTTGTTTTACCACAACCCGAAGGACCGAGAATGGTGAGAAATTCACCGTCATTCACGCTTAAATTGAAGCGGGAAATAATTTCTTTGCCGTCGAAACTTTTGGTTAATGACGCCAGCTCGACAACCGGTTTGTGAGATAGATGGGTGTGATTCAATGGTTCGTTCTCTCTCTACCTGGCAAATTGTCTTGTACATACGTACCCATAAAACAGACGGCGCATAATAGACGCGCACAAGTCGAAGTTAAAGCAATTTTTCTCCCCATTTAATGCATTTCCTTTCATGACTGGCGTGGATAGCATCCTTGACGCTTTTCAGTGCTCACACAGACAACTTTGGGTTATTTTTCCCGGATCCGTCAGAATGATTTTTAGCTATGGGCGACAGTCAGATATACTGTGTGCATCAGTCATGATAGATAACGATTATGAGTCAACAAGAATACGATAATGCGATACACATGGGCGGGTCGATAGAAACCGCACTGAATGGCCGTTACCGCCTCGATCCGTTTGAGATCATTAAAGAGGCTTTCTCGCAGACCTTAAAACACTTCTGGTCTTTCTTACCCGCGGCGCTGGGCTTATTTGCGACTCAAATTGGTATTCTAATGCTAATGCTTGCTTTGTTGCTGGGCGCACCCTCGCATTTGTTTGAGGCGCTTGTCGGGCAACGAGAGCTTACCACCGATATGATCTCCTCCGTGTGGCTAGCTAACTTCACGTCAGAGGTTTTGATTGCACCTTTATATGCTGGGGCAAGTTTGATGGGACTTAGCCATGCGATCGGCTTTCGTTCCAAGCCTCGTCATCTGCTAAAAGGGTTAGCTTTCGCATTACCCGTCACTGTGGTGATTTGCTTGTCCGCTACGCTGCAAAGTGTCGCGAGTTTGATTTTTCCGCTGCTTAGCCTTTATGTTGCGATGGTTTTTTCCATGGCGCCGTTATTAATTTGCGAGAAGCGTGTCACACCCATGAAAGCTTTGAGTGTGTCTTTCCGCGCGGTAAACAAAAAGCTGTTTCAGATGGCAACCATTTATGCGGTGGTGGGTGTGCTATTTCTCATTTCTTTTGCCACGGCTGGCTTTGCATTGGTTTGGGCGTTACCCTTCCTTTTCAATGTTAAAGGCGTGATTTACCGAGAAATGTTTGGCGTAGGGGTCGAAGTGACCGTGTCACCCAAAAGCGAGAATAATCCCGACAAATCAAACGCGTCATCACCCTCGTCAGGCCAGGATACATTTGATGCCTGAACCACGCTAAGCCCGTATGTGGAGTATCGATGAAAAAAGTAATCAGTGTATTGGCGCTATTGGGGATGATCAGTTTCCCTGCAAGTGCCGAGACATACCGTTTTAGTTATAGCAAACTCTTTACCCAACTAAAGCACAATACCGAAGAGGGTCACCCTGATATCGGTGTGGCGTACTTTATGGTATCAGCGGATTCTGGTCAGGTTTGTCCTATCTCACGAGCTTGGATGCGAAAAAAAGAGCATTATGAGGAATTTACCATTCCTGCCTCGCAAGCGTTGCCGTTGCCGTTGGATAACCAGCTGCGTAAAGTGAATCCCGATGTCTTTGTTGAAACACCGTCAACGCTAAATTGTGATATTTCATTCCAAGTGTTGGTGGATAAGCCGGTCGGAAAGACGCTAACCAGCCAACAAGTTCGCGACTGGCTACCACAAATGGACACCATGATGGAAAACCTGGGTGGGATGTTTGCCTCTTGGTTTATGCCTAAAACGCAGGGGGTGGTGATCCATTTTTCGCCCTCGGCGACAGGGAAAATAACCAGCAGTGAAGGGCAGGATTATACCATTGATGATCATCAAGCTATCATTGATGCTAGCGGCCTTGGGCAAGAGGTTAAATTAACTCTGCCTGAGGCGCCCATTAAAGTATCGCCTTGGCTCCCGAAAAACGGTTAACTGCTTGCTGATCTTAGAGGTTGTTAACGCTAAGAGCGGTTAAATTCGAACGATCAGGGAAAGAAAAAAGCGCTCACTAGACCAGTGAGCGCTTTTGTAATTCAGTGATCACACTGTGATCTTATGCCTTGAGATTGACAATATCGAGAGATAATTCAGGGTCTACTTCAACGACCGCTTCTGAGTCAGGCGCCGGGTCAGTAAAGCTTTCCTTGTCAAATGCGGTATCGCCATCACCTTCATAAGCCATGCCTGCTGCGACTGATTTAAAGTCGAATAATGTCGCATCGGCAAGGTGTGAGGGCACCACGTTTTGCATCGCGCGGAACATGGTTTCAATGCGTCCCGGGTAACGTTTGTCCCAGCCCTGTAACATCTCTTTAATCACTTGGCGTTGCAAGTTAGGCTGAGATCCGCACAGGTTACAAGGAATGATAGGGAACGCTTTCTGCTCTGAATAACGTTCTATATCTTTTTCGCGACAATAGGCCAATGGACGAATCACAACGTGTTCGCCATTATCGGAGACGAGCTTGGGCGGCATGCCTTTTAGTTTGCCACCGTAAAACATATTTAAAAACAACGTTTCCAGAATATCATCACGATGGTGTCCAAGCGCTATTTTGGTAGCGCCTAACTCTTTCGCCGTACGGTATAGAATGCCACGACGCAGACGCGAGCACAGTGAGCACGTGGTTTTTCCTTCTGGCACTTTTTCTTTAACAATCGAGTAGGTATCTTCTTCGATAATCTTATATTCGACCCCTAATTCGTCTAAATACTCGGGGAGAATGTGCTCAGGGAAGCCGGGCTGTTTTTGATCCAAGTTAACGGCGATTAACTCGAACGAGACAGGGGCACTTTTTTGCAGACTTTGCAACATATCAAGCAGGGTGTAGCTGTCTTTCCCGCCTGAAAGGCAAACCATAATGCGGTCGCCATCTTCAATCATATTAAAATCTGCAATGGCTTGGCCTGTATTCCGGCGAATGCGCTTTTGCAGTTTATTAAACCCGTATTTTTGTGCTTTGCTCAGCTCTTGCGTGCTCATAAGTACTATCGCGTTGTCAGGCAGTCTAAACGCATTAAGCTGCCAGTGTGCATGAATGGCGGGTATGATACGGATTTTGACTATAAATGCTAGTCACTATAAAGGCGGGATGAATATAAACAAGACAGCCAACAACAGGCGGTGAGCTGCACTGCCTGTTGTATGGGCGGGTGACAATGACTTAGTCGTTGGCTCGGGGATCGAGCGGGCTGATATATCCATCAGGCTTGATCGCAAGCAGATCGCAGTCGAGCTGATCAATCATATGCTCTGCTGTGTTGCCGATAAAGACAGCCGATAGTCCAGTGCGGCCAGTTGTTCCTAGGATCACCAACTCTGCATCTAACTCTCGTGCGATATTAGGAATGACATCCTCTGGCAAGCCTTCTTGAACATGGGTTCGCGTCTCTTCGATGTGATGGCGCTGACGCAGTGCCTTCATGGCGGTGAGATGGTGGCCTCTGACGGCATCGGTATAAGCACTAGGATCAAAGTCAGGTAGCTCAATAGTAATATTCACCGGTGTTGCTGGGTAGGCGTTCGCAAGGTGTAGCTCAGCGCCCAGCATCGCACTCATCACGTTGCCTTCATCGACTAATTTGTCGTTGAGTTCGGCGTGGGTTTCTGTTTCTGAAGCCACGTGAACGGACGCGACAATTTTACCTTTATCCGGCCAACCATGCTCTTTTACCAATAACACAGAGCTGGGACATTTACGGAGTAAGTGCCAGTCCGTTGGGGTAAAAATCACTGAACCTAGCGTGTCGTGCTTGTGCGTCGCTTTGACGACAAGATCATGCTGATGACTGAGTACGCGCTCGACAATCGCTTCGTAAGGACGGTTGTGCCAAACGACGACTTTTTCAATCTCACAGTCTTGTGCATTGTGGGACTGAATGATCTCATTCATCCATTCTTCACGCTGGTGCATGACACCTTGACGCATGGCTTGTCGTTCATCAGACGAAAGCATCGAGGTCATTTCATAGGAAAAGTCGTAAATGGCGAGAAAGAGCGTAAGCTTAACCGCAGAATCACTTCGTTGGCTGAGCGTAACCGCACGTGATAACGCGGGTTGTTGTTCTTGGGAAGGATCAATAACGACGAGAAGGTTGCTGTACCTGGACATATCTGCCTCCTTTGCACAGATGCATCGGTTACTGTCACTTTAACCTAGTTGACCGGGTAGCGCGAAATAATTCATGGTTCCGATAGCAAAAAAGAGAAATGGCGCATTAAAGCGCCATTTATTAACAACTTATTTACCCAAAGAAAGCTTAAACCAAACACTCTTCGTCAGCAAGGCGTGCCAGCTCTTCTAAATCTAACACTGTAATGTATTTACCCTTTACCGCGAGAATCTCTGATTTTTGGAAACGGCCTAATAGACGACTAATGGTTTCTACCGTTAGACCCAGATAGTTACCAATGTCACCACGCGTCATGGTTAGTCGAAACTCACGCGGTGAAAACCCACGTTGTGCAAAGCGTTTTGAAAGGCTATACAGGAAAGCGGCTAAACGCTCTTCTGCTGTTTTCTTCGATAAAAGCAAGATCATGTCTTGATCACCTTTTATCTCGTTGCTCATTAGTCGCATGATTTGCTGACGAAGCTTTGGCATCTTGCCAGATAAATCGTCGAGCGTATCGTAGGGGATTTCGCAAATCATCGATGTTTCTAACGCCTGAGCAAAACTTGGATGCTCATTATCGTTAATGGCATCAAAGCCAACTAAATCGCCTGCGAGATGGAAAGCCGTAATTTGCTCATCACCTTGCTCAGTGATGGTATAGGTTTTAACCGTTCCTGAGCGTATCGCATAGAGCGCTCGAAGATTATCACCGGCTTTGAACAATTCTTGGCCTTTCTGAATAGGTTTTTTGCGCTCAATGATGCTATCCAGTTGATCCAACTCTTGCTCATTTAACGTAAAGGGAATGCAAAGCTGGCTTATACTACAATCCTGACAATGGATCGCACAGCCACCAGACTGAACCCGCCGAGTGATGATCTTATTCGACACCATACACCTGCCTGATTTTGAAAACGTCAATTAACATATTACACCATTATCGTGTGCTAGGTCGACCTTATATAAGGAGTTTCAATGCACCTTGTAAGGTGTAGAGGCCATAAACTGCCAACATTATGGCACATGTCAAGCGTACTAGACGATTATTCAGTATTGGTTTAATTCGTTCTGCAAACGCGCCAACCGTTAACATTGCCGGTAGCGTTCCGAGCCCAAACCCTAGCATAACTAGTCCGCCGCCAGACGCACTTCCCGCAACGGCAGCCCAACTGAGTGCTGAATAGACAAGGCCACAGGGTAACCAGCCCCACACCACACCAAAAGGGTAGGCATAGAGGGGAGAGCGCAACGGTATCAACTTAGAAGAAAGAGGCGAAATATAGCGCCAGAGCTTGCTACCGATACGCTCAATATAACTCAGACCATTCCATAATTGCGCCATATAAGCGGCCAGCAATAGCATCATTACTGCGGCAAAAAGTCGCAATACGGCAAGGTGGTGAGTGAGGTCAGAGAGCGCGAGCAACGAGGCAACTGCGCCCCCAATGAGTGTGCCCGCTACGATATAAGAGGTTATCCGGCCTAAATTGTACAAAAGAATATAGGGCCATTTGGCACGCTCAGCAGGCACCCCGAAGGACATGGCCGCTGCGACACCGCCACACATACCGAGGCAGTGGCCAGCGCCGAGCAAGCCAATCCCTAATGCACCGATAAAATCAACGTTTGTCATGATGTGAAGAGTCAGTGTTCTCAGTGTCATTTGACTGAGGAGTGGGCTTTTTCTCTGGTTCTTCTTCATCGAAAAGAATAGAAGAGCCTTGACGCTCAAGATCTTCAAACTGATCGGATTTTACCGCCCAAATAAAGACGACGCCGGCGACGCACACCAGCATGATCGCAATCGGAATCAAGATGTACAAACTAGCCATAACGCTATCCTTATTTTTTATTGAGCAGGCGCAGCGAGTTAGACACCACAATAATGGAGCTAGCAGACATTCCGACCACAGCAACATATGGCGCGACAAAGCCCATGACAGCCAAAGGCAAAATGGTCACGTTGTAGCCCAATGCCCAGGCTAAGTTTTCTCGAATGATCCGTCGCGTTTGTTGAGCAAGACGTCTTGCAGTTAGCAGTTTTTCTAAATCATCACCAAGAAGTACCATATCGGCGGATGACTTCGCGATATCGGTTCCGCCTCCCATGGCAACGGATAAATGAGCACCCGCTAAAACGGGCGCATCATTAACACCATCACCGATCATCAAGGTAATTGTACGACTATCAAGGCTTTGAAGATATGACAGTTTGCCTTGAGGAGACACGCCAGATACAACAGAGTCTATACCGAGCTCATCAGCGACTTGTTTGACATTGCGTGACTGATCGCCGGTTAACATTGTCGTTTGGATGCCCGCGTCCTTGAACGCGGCAATTAATCTGGCACTACTGGGCCGGACGGGATCGATAAGCGAGAATGTCGCGACCGGTTTGTTATCGCAGCTGAGTATGACCGGATACGATTGGTAGCTTTCAGCCCCGTCTGATAACGCGAAACTGGCTTTACCAATGCGCCAATATTGGCCATCGATAGTACCACTCACGCCTTGCCCGATATGATTATCGGCAGCGCCGACGTTGACTTTTTCCGTGGCCCGAGCCTGAAATGCGTTCGCTATCGGGTGATTGGCGAACGCTTCCAGGCTAGCGGCAATATTGATCACCTGTTGCTCTGTCAACGTGTCGCTGTTGATCTCAATCGTACTGATCTGCACGGTGCCTTCGGTTAATGTGCCGGTTTTATCGACCACTAATCGGTTCACTTTGGTTAACGTTTCTAAGACATGTCCTCGACGCAACATAATGCCGAGTTGACCAAATGTTGACGTCGAGCAGGTCAACGCGGTAGGTGTCGCTAACGACAGCGCACAGGGGCAGGTTGCAACGAGCACCGACAGCATGATCCAAAAAGCATCATCAGGTCGAGAAAAGTGCCAATAGAGCCACGTCGATGCAGAAATAATGAGAATAGCAGCGACAAAATAACGCGCAATTTGGTCCGCCAAAACAGCGACTTTGGGCTTTGCCATCTGTGCTTCATCTTGTAGGCGAACAATGTGCGCGACGAGCGATTCTTTATGGTTATTAATGACGGTGATGTCGACATTGCCCTCAACATTCATGGTGCCGGCATACACGGTATCACCGCTTTGTTTGGTTTGTGGCAACGACTCTCCGGTCAACATGGCTTCGTCTACTGATGTTTTGCCTGACAGGATTCGCCCATCGGCGGGAAAAGGCTCTCCCGGTAACACCCGAACGTGATCATCGACCTTTAAGCTGTTGGCCGGAACGGTTTCACCCGTAAGGTGACGTGCCATCTTCGGCACCAATTTCAATAAATTGGCACTGGCTGCTGCCGCTGTACGCCTGGCGCGCATTTCTAAAAAGCGCCCCAACAATAAGAAGAAGGTGAACATTGCCACCGATTCAAAAAAGACCTCACCTTTACCTGTTACCGTTGCGTATAAGCTCGAGAAATAGGCAAAGAGTAGGGCAATCGAAACGGGGACATCCATACCGAGCGTTCTGGCTTTTAGATTACGCCATGCATTAGTGTAAAAAGGTAAGGCGGAATAAAGTAGAACAGGGGTGGCAAAGATAAGACTAATCCAGCGGAAGTAGTTGCGAAAGGTTTCATCCATATCGCCAAACACTTCGAAATACATTGCCACCGCTAACATCATCACCTGCATTGTCGCGAGGCCAGCAATCCCTAACCGATAGAGATATTGCTTCATATTACGATGGTATTGCTGCTCTTGCTTATCCGCTTCAAAAGGGGCTGCTTTATACCCAAGATGATGAATGCGTGTGAGTATTGTGCTCAGTGATGTTTCGCTATCATCCCAACGAACCAGGGCACGGTTGGTGGTGGTGTTAACTTGAATATGGGTAACCCCCTTGGTTCTCTGCAATTGTTTTTCAATCAGCCATGCACAGGCCGCGCAAGAAACGCCATCTAATGAAAGAGGGACTTCTTTTTGATCGGCAACATCACGAACAAACTCTTGTTGTATATCTTGGTTATCATACAAAGTCAGTGATTTAAGCTCTTCTGGCACCAACTCTGCTTTATCCGCGTTCTCGGTACGATACTGATAATAAGAGCTCAAACCACTGTCTACGATAGTGGTTGCCACAGCCTGGCAGCCAGGGCAACACATAAGGCGAGATTTATCGAAGATCACGACTTGGAAGGTGTCGCCTGTTAAAACAGGATCACCACAGTGATAACAGGGAGTCGTCATAGTTATTGTTTACCGCTTAACGTCAGGGTATTCGAGAGAGGGAAATTAATACGACCGTTGACCTTCCACTGTTTGTCAAACGACGCCAGTTCTATAAACCAAGGGCCGGACATAGGCTCGGCCAAATCGATATGATAAATCCCAGCTTGATTTGGGTTTACCATGACATTCACGTCCTTACGCTCTAAGGTACGATGTTGTATGTGAACTTTCAGCGTCGGAAATGTATCAAGTTGCCCTTTATCAAGTGCGATGGCAATTGCGTCTTCAGTCGCTGACAGTTGCGCTGAAATACCAAGTTGGTCTGCGACTTTCAACTTCGATAAATCAAGGTTAATGGCTTTTCCTTTCTTGTAATAGTCTTCCGCAACAAGAGAAACCGCATTTTTTTGAAATAACGCAAAGGTAGATAGACTCGCGACGACGACAGTCGCTGGTAGGGCGATAAGGAACCAAGGCCAAAACTGCTTGTACCAGGGGGTTATCATCTGAAGCTCCTTGGGATGAGCATTAGGAAGCCCCTGCAAGCAGGGGCCAGTTTATACGTAAGTCTCTATTCTACTTCAGGATTACTCAAACGCCATACATAGGCAGAGAGTATCTGAATTTTTTCTTCGCCAAGATGCGCTTCCCATGCGGGCATAACACCTTGACGGCCACCACGAATGGTTTGTTCCACCGCTCGACGTGAGCCACCGTATAGCCAGATGTTGTCGGTTAAGTCCGGCGCACCGAAAGCAGGGTTACCTTTACCATCTGTTCCATGACAAGCGGCACATACCACAAATCGGGTTTTACCTTTTGCAGCCATTTGCGGGTCGACTTTACGGCCTGACAAACTTAACGCGTAAGCGGCAACTTCTTGGACACCCTCTTCGCCCATGGTATCTAGCCAAGCTGGCATGTTGCCTTTTCGGCCGTGGAGCAAAGTGGCTTTGATGGTTTCAGGTTCACCACCGTATAGCCAAGCATCATCCGTTAGGTTAGGGAAGCCGGCTTGACCTCGTGCATCCGACCCATGGCAAGCAGCACAGTTTTGGCTAAACAAGCGTTGGCCAACCTTTAAGGCTTCTTCATTGCGCGCAATTTGTGTTATTGGACGCAGTGACTTGCCATCTTCTTGATAAGCGAGTTGACGGAATGCCTCACCAAACACTTTGTCTGCAGCGTCGAGTTCCATCGCGTATTGGTTAATGTGCTGAGCTTCTTGTGCCTTCGCCATTAACTCGCGTGATTCATCAACGTTGCTAACATTTTGGTAAGAGCTCTTCCAACCTAATACGCCAGCAAAATTACCTAACCCCGGGTAAAGGGTGAGGTACCCCAACCCAAATACCAATGTGGCCCAAAACATGTATGACCACCACTTGGGAAGTGGGTTATTCAGCTCACGAATACCATCGTAGTCGTGACCCATGTCATCGCCCTCTGCGACGCCCATTTTATCTTTGGTCGTCCAAATGATAAGGGCAGCACAGCCAGCAATCGTGCCGAGTACGATGACTGTTACGAAGATACTCCAAAACGTACTCATTAGCGATTATCTCCTGTCTTGTTATTGGGCTTATCCTGACCCTTTTCTTCTTCGTCGAAAATCAGGTTAGCCGCTTCATCAAAGTGTTTTTTGCGACGTTTGCTATAAGCCCAAACAACGATCCCAATGAAGCTAACAAATAGGACCACGGTCCAAATACTATGAAAGGTGCCGATATCCATAGGCCCTCCTTATTACTTCATTGCGTGACCTAGTGACTGAAGATAAGCAATCAACGCTTCTATCTCCGTTTTGCCTTTAACCGCGGCTTCTGCGTTCTTAATATCTTCATCGGTGTATGGCACACCAAATTGATCGCGAAACACTTCAAGCTTCGCAGCCGTTGTCTCTCCGTCTAGCGTATTTTCTGCTAGCCATGGGAAACCAGGCATATTCGATTCAGGCACGACGTCACGTGGGTTAATCAAGTGAACGCGGTGCCATTCGTCAGAATACCGATCCCCAACACGGGAGAGATCAGGACCTGTACGTTTAGAACCCCATAAGAATGGATGCTCCCACACGCTTTCACCTGCAACGCCGTAGTGACCATAGCGCTCAGTTTCGGCCCGGAATGGACGAACCATTTGGCTGTGACAAACATTACAGCCTTCACGGATGTAAATATCACGCCCTTCCATCTCTAAGGCTGTATACGGACGAAGGTTATCAACCGGTTCAGTGGTTTGCTCTTGATAAATCAGTGGTGTGATTTCCACTAAGGCGCCAAAACTAATGGCGACAATGATTAAGATCGCGAGCAAGCCTGTGTTTTTTTCTACTATCTCGTGGCGATTTGAACTCATTTAATCGTCCTCCTTACACCGCAGGCTCAAGCGATTTCAAGCTAGCTTCCGGCGCACGAATAGTTTTATATGCGTTGTAAGCCATCAAGAACATGCCTGATAGGAAAATTGCACCACCGATAAAGCGGACAAAATAGAACGGGTAGGAGGCTTCTAATGACTCCACAAAGCTGTACGTCAATGTGCCATCCGTATTCACTGCGCGCCACATCAAGCCTTGCATGACACCAGAAATCCACATCGCGACGATGTAAAGTACGGTACCAATGGTGGCTAGCCAGAAGTGTACGTTTACCAGTGAAACGGAGTACATACGCTCTTGACCAAACAGTTTTGGAATCAAGTGGTAGATAGAGCCGATTGACACCATCGCAACCCAGCCGAGCGCACCAGAGTGTACGTGGCCAATCGTCCAATCGGTATAGTGCGATAGCGCATTCACCGTTTTGATTGACATCATCGGCCCTTCAAACGTCGACATACCATAGAAGGACAGGGACACGATTAAGAAACGCAGAATCGGGTCATAACGTAGTTTATGCCATGCGCCAGAGAGGGTCATAATACCGTTAATCATACCGCCCCAAGAAGGCGCAAATAAGATCAGCGACATCACCATACCCAGCGACTGAGTCCAGTCAGGCAAAGCCGTATAATGAAGGTGGTGAGGTCCCGCCCAGATATACAGTGAGATCAGCGCCCAGAAGTGGACAATAGACAAACGGTAGGAATAAACAGGACGACCAGCTTGCTTGGGAACGAAATAATACATCATACCCAGGAAGCCAGCAGTCAATAGAAACCCGACCGCATTATGTCCATACCACCACTGTACCATTGCATCGACTGCACCGGCATAAATGGAGTAAGACTTCATCGGTGAAACTGGGATTGCCATGCTGTTAACGATATGCAAGACAGCAATGGTCAGAATAAAGGCACCGAAGAACCAGTTCGCAACGTAAATATGCGAGGTTTTACGCTTAATTAATGTGCCAAAGAACACGATAGCGTATGCCACCCATACCACCGCAATGGCGATATCGATTGGCCACTCTAGTTCAGCGTACTCTTTGGAGGTGGTGTATCCCATTGGCAACGAAATAGCTGCTGAAAGGATAATGGCTTGCCAACCCCAGAAGGTGAACTCTGCTAACTTCCCTCCGAATAACCGTGTTTGACAAGTACGTTGTGCAACATAATACGACGTTGCAAACAGCGCACTGGTGCCGAATGCGAAAATCACTGCGTTAGTATGCAGTGGACGCAAACGGCTGTACGTCAAATACGGAACATCAAAGTTCAGTGCAGGCCACACTAACTGAGCGGCAATAAGTACACCTACCGCCATGCCCACAATACCCCACAAAATGGTTGTTAGAGTAAATTGGCGGACAACGCGGTAGTTGTAGTCTTGTTCAAGCTGCTTAACTTGGCTCATATTGCATGCTTCCACTTTTGGTTAACTACACTCACGTTTGATACGGACGAAGCCTCCGCTTCGTCTATTAACATACCTTTTTTACTAAATCGCTCGGCTGCGTACGGTTTTTAACCGCTTTATACACTCCGTTGCTATTTCTTTGTAAAAATGGCATTTTCGACCAGAATCATACTGTAGATACTGGTTAAAAAACAGGGGCTAACCCACACACTTCGTGAGGCTTACCTCCCTTTCTGATAAAACTTTGACCTCTGTAACATGGAGAAAGCCACACATGGCAGCAGAAAAACTCACTCGCGGGCGATTAGCGCAAATTATCGTTATGCTTACACTTTTAGTGATCGCCTTCTTTTGGCGCACGGTCATTTATACGCCAGGACTGACAATTATAGATTGTAAGGATGCGACTGGTTTTTGTGGCACATCACAATCTCAAGAAAAAGTCGCGTATGAATGGGTAAGGAAGAATGACACTATATATTTTTCTTTAGTTTCAGAGAGTAAACCTCACTCCGCGTACTGGGATCAAAAGGGGAAGCAATCACCTGAGCTAAGCATAAAGCAGGTTCAAGAAGGGGAAGGATACCGGACTAATTGGCAATGGTCTCGTCACGATCTCCCTACCGATATGGGTATATTTAACGTTGTCTTTGATCGGTATCAATTTAAATTTAATTACCCAGAAAAAGGATAAATAAGTGCGGTTTATATCGTATTTATCGATGCAGTGCTTTATTACTAAAGAAAATGCTTATTTATGATGGTTTTTATATTTACACAGTTACAGTTTAACGCTAAAAACCTGATTATTAATGCGTTTTGATTCTTCCCCTAAAAGAAAGCAAACCAGTGGTGATAAAACTTCGCACTTTTCACGCACTGATAATGTTTCATCACCACTGTTAAAATTGTGATCCAACCAGAAAGTGACACTGTTAATCCGTTGCAAGAAGTTTGTGTCCGGTATGTCATCGAGACGGGGCTTTATTAGCCCCCCATGTGGATAAATCATGACACAAGCCGCGTCAGCTTGACAAAATTGATCTAAAACTGGATACCCCAACAGTCGCATGTACCGTTCACCGTCTTTGGCAACCTGAACTACGCCAGTTAGCGGTGCAAGTTGAGATACACTTTGCGATAAGGCAGCGGTAAGAGCGTCGACGGTAAGCGCCGGAACTGATTTAAATCGAACTCTAGGTTCATGAGCAACGATATCAAGTGCAGAGGCCTGATTGTGATCGATAATAATGGGGGTATAGCCTTGAGCGGCAAGTTGATAAGCAATCGTGGCGCCTAAAGTGCTCGCGCCACCCAATAGCGCAACGGGTCGACAATCCATGTTCAACGCTCAATTGATATAAAGGGCGTATAGGATACGTCAGTTTAGAATCTATTTCAGCCACCGAGAACAATGAATTGATCGCTTGATACATGTATCATTAGCACTGTCATACACTCATATTCCTATCAACGTAACGGTGACATGAAGATAGCAACGGCACGAACTCAAGCTGATGACGCAGTACAAGCCGCCTATGCATTGGCGCGCACCATCAAAACGCGTATCAGTACGCCTAAGCTTTTGATGATCTACTTTACTGAGCATTATGACGTTCAAGCGCTTCAACGTACCTTATATCGTCTTTTTCCGGGCGTACCACTCATCGGCTGTTCTACGTGTTATGGCGTGATGACCCAAAATGGATGTACCAGCGGTCCTGCGGCCGCTATCTGGGCATGCAGTGATGATAAAGGGAGTTATGGCTCAGCCTTGGTCTCCCATCAAGCACACCGCCATGTGCGCGACTCGGCGCGTATGGCACTGACTCAAGCGATTGAAGAAAGTGGGCGATGCGGCGAGTTACCCAAATTGATTGCATTGCACAGCACGCCTGGTGAAGAAGAGGCAACCTTATCGGCAATCCGAGAAGAGCTAGGCGTATCTGTTCCCGTCATCGGTGGTTCGGCCGCGGCAGAAACAGTCGGTGGAAACTGGGCTATTTTCGATCATAAGCAAACAGCAACGTCCGGCATCGCGATCAGCGTTTTTTATCCCTCAGCTCGGGTCAGTTACTCGTTCCATTCTGGCTATGCACCGACTCAAAGGCATGCGACGGTGACGGATGTGCGTGGTCGCGCATTGGTGAGCTTAAATCATCAACCTGCTGCCGAAGTGTATAAACGCTGGTACGAGTCAGAAACTGGATTGATTCTTGATCCTACAGATTCGCTTTTCTCTCAATCCACGCTTTATCCGCTAGGCACTCAAACCGGCACAATACATGGTTTGCCATACTACACATTGTCGCATCCGACATTTATTAATGCGCAAGGTCATATGGAGTTATTTTCTCAGCTTGAGGTTGGCCAAACTGTCTATTTTATGTCGGGAACCAGCGAGGGGCTCATTTCGCGAGCCAGTCGAGTAGTGGAGTCAGCAAATGATCATGCACTGTGTCAGCCTGAGCCTCTGGGTGGATTAGCGATCTACTGCGCTGGATGCATGTTGCATGTAAAAGATCGCCTCGACCAAGTGGCTGATAATATCAATACGGCCTTGTATAACGCTCCTTTTGTATGCCCCTTTACGTTTGGCGAGCAAGGTCTCTTTAAAGGGGGAGAGTTATCTCACGGTAACTTAATGATCTCGGCTGTGCTATTTCATAAGGATTAATCAAGATGTCGAAACGCTTATCGGCTTCTGAACGTTCAGACTCTGAATCGTTGCAAGAAACCTTATTTGAACTCAGCCGCGTTGAGGCCAGAGAAAAACGGTTAAGAGAAGAGAACGATGCAATTCTGTCTGCCATTTCTGCTATGACAGAAGCCACATCGAAGACAGATATCTTTGCGTCATTGCTCGACGTTATTCATCGCTATGTGAATTTTGATAGTGCGGTCGCGCTGAGTCGTAATCGTGAAACGGAAGATGCGTTTCGCTGTTTAGTGTCTACGGAGCGATTGCTAGAAACGGTAACGTGGCAAACAGGGGACGTGTTTCACCGTTGTGTAAAAGGAGAGACGGTTGCTATTTATAAGCCAGGCATGATCAAAGAGCTTCACTGCTTAACCCATCAATATGCCAGTTATCTTCAGGGTACAGCACTGATCAGCGGCTTAACGGTCAATGACAGCGAAGTCATGCTGATTTTATTTTCACATCGTCGTGATTCGTTCAATAACGAAGCTCAGCAGGTCGTCGATCGATTTCGTCCATTGATCGAGCGGACCATTATGGATATCGACTATCGACACCGCTTGCATGCGCTTGTCAGTAGCCGAACCCAGGAGCTTAATGCTAGTCGTCAACGCTTCCAGGATTTTGCACAAACAGCAAGTGACTGGTTTTGGGAGCTTGATAATGCGTTTCAGCTCACGTATCTATCTTCGCCTAATACAGATATCCATATTGATGCCGAGGCATTGCTGGCGAAAATAAAATCAGATAAAGAATTAAAAGCACGGCTTGAACAGCTTATATCCCGCGAAGAATCTTTTAGTGACATTGAGTGGCATATTGCATCTCGTGCGCATGACTACTGGGTAAGCCTCTCTGGCCGACCTTGCTACAATAAAAAAGGGCAATTGTCAGGCTATCGCGGCACCGCCAAAGATATTACCGCCACCAAGCGTCGCGTTGTCGAGCTGCAACAAGCGCGTCGTCAGGCTGAACTGGCCAATAACGCCAAATCACAGTTTCTTGCTGTAATGAGCCACGAAATACGAACGCCGCTAAATGCGGTATTGGGCTTGATTGATGCACTACAACATTCGCGGCTAACCTTAGAGCAAAAGGAGTGGGTAGGGCAGATGGATAAATCCGCTCAACTGCTATTGACATTAATCAGTGATGTGCTTGATTTATCTAAAATTGAGTCAAATCGTTTTTCCCTCTCTCCCTCCTTAATGAAGCCAAGTGACTGTGTCACTAACGTTTATCAACAGCTCATTGAACGTGCCGATAAAAAACGTATCCATTTATCCGCATCAGTGTCTCCCTCTGTCCCTGATACGCTTTATATGGATGAGAATCGCTTTACTCAGATTTTACTTAACCTAATAGCCAACGCATTAAAGTTTACCGATCAAGGCGGTGTGACAGTGTCACTTAATACGAATGGTGATGTACTGATCCTGAGGGTAAAAGACACGGGAATTGGCATTGATGAAAGCCAGATTGGACGCATTTTCGATCCCTTTACCCAAGCAGACGGCAGCATTACTCGTCGGTTTGGTGGAACAGGCCTTGGTTTATCCATCTGTAAAAAACTGGTTGAGATGATGGGTGGACGTATCGATGTAGACAGTGAGCTTGGCCAGGGCACAGACTTTTGTGTTCGCTTGCCCATTGTTGCGACCCCACAAGATGCCGAAAAACATCAGCCAACGCCGGCGATACCGGCAGGCAATGTGCAACCTATGGTGATTTTAGTCGCTGAAGATAGCCGCGCCAATCAGATGGTTGTGCGTTTGATGTTAGAAAAGCAAGGCCACACTGTGGTGCTTGCAGCAAACGGCGAAGAAGCGCTAGAGCATGTAAAGCAGACTGAATTTGATATTATTTTAATGGATATGTCGATGCCAGTCATGGATGGCATTGCCGCAACAAAAGCGTTACGCGCATCTGGCTTTAAGCAGCCCATTATTGCTTTAACCGCCAATGCCATGGACGAGGACAAGCAACGCTGTGTTCGGGCTGGCATGAACGACTTTGTCACTAAGCCAGTGCGAGCAGCGAGTCTGAGTGCGGTGCTTTACACGCATCAGCCGTTAACGCTTTCTGATCACTAATTACCGCTGAGTTGAATCGAATTAGACCAAACGTGTTGGAATAATGACGATTAAAGGAAGTAGTAATTAGCTATTTTATGGTAAATTGCTAATTACGTTCAATGGCAACCAAAAAGAGCAGTGCGCGATAGCATGACCCCACATGGAAACCTTATCCAATACCATATTTAACATAATATATATAATGCGCACCAAGGCGCGATTTGTTAACACATGCCGGATATTTTGCGCGACATCCTCACCAGCCCCCGAATAATCAGCCTTTCATTGATATTCTTGTTTTTTCTCTGCCTTGGTTTCTGTATCTTTCGCCTGTGCCGCGTTTTTGCCTGTTTTGTCTGGTTTTTCCCTTGCGCGGCCGTTAATCGTTTTTTCCGATTACTTGTGCGCGCATCAATCGAAAAAATCCACAAAAACCGATTTCATTTTGTGAGGTTGATCGATGTTGATTGATTCTTTTCGCGCGCTTTTTTGGCGTGAGTTCGACTCTTTAGAGGCTGGCGCGCAGTATTTCCACGTCAAAGCCGTGACCGTCAAACGCTGGTTAGACGGGACCACGCCGCCCAACCCTATGGCTGAAAAGCTGCTGATTATCAAAGCGCGCGGCTATTTGCCGAATGATAGCCGCTGGGCGGGGTTTCGGGTTGATGAAGAAAACGGGTTTTTAGTGACGCCCGAGGGTCACACATTTAACCCCAAAGACTTGGACGCTTACCCGATTTGGCGTGGTGAGTATTTGGAATTGTTACGGCGTCACGGCCACATCAAAGGCCGCGTTCCGGTGCAGCCGCCGCGCGCGCATCCCGCGCCGTTTCGCGGTGGCCGTCGCGCCAAGGCCGCGCCGTGGATCCCCACCCGCGACAAACTGAAAAAGTGATGTTTGTCACATCTTGGGATATTTCGTGCGAATCGCACTAGACGCGGTGCGAATCGCACGATACAGTTAACACACATTCAGCAACACAAGGTAAACATTATGAAACATCGTAACGCACTATCTATCGAAACCGTTTTTTTAGATGGCGTTAAATACGCACGTATCACGCCAATTCGCCACCCTTACCAGTTTGTAGATATTGAGTGGGATCACGCGCTGGAATGGCTGGACAATTACGACATGATCGAATGTGATGATTTAGCGCAAGTTGTTTCTGACATATAAACAAGGTAACGATTATGAGCGACATTATAAAACGGATTGATTCGCGCATTGCTGCATTAAATGTCGGTTATTCAGCTGATATTTTTGGCTGTGATGACTTTCAACAGCGTATCATTGATGCGTATTACGACGGCGCTATTGATGAATTAAAAAAGTTAAAGTCAGAAATTGAGGCAGACGAGGCAGACAATGCAGCTTTTAACCATGACTGAGATTATCGCGCGGCTGGGCAGCCGCGCCGAGGCCGCCAACATTATTAAAGAGTTGACCGGCTACGCGATTTCGCCAAGCACAATTGGCCGCATCGAGCGCGGCGAATGCAAAGCAGGCATCGACCATTTGACGCGCTACGCATTAACGCGCTTTTTAACTGACGAACGCAAAAAGGTACTTACTATGTCAATCACACCGCTTTTTCAAGTTGACGACCACGATATTGAATCTTTTACTGACGAAAATGACGTTAATTTATATGAAATGGTGACATTTAATTTAATCACTGACATGGGGATCGTGCGGCTTTCGGAAAACCTGAACCGTGACGATGAAGGCAACATCACAGGCGTTGAGCGCGTCGAAAGTAATATCTTAATGAATCAAAGTGATGAATTAGCGTCCGTATTTGATATGCGCGATCATTTAGGCTTACAGCCGATTGATGATTATTTGCCGTTTGATGAAATTATCACCGAAGTTGAGAATATGATTTTCGAACTGCGTAAAAAAAGCGGCCGTGGCCGCTTAAAATAACTTACCTTGCTTTTTTGCGCGTGCGCCTTTCTTTCCGGCGGCGCGCAATTTTTTGCGCATTTGTGCCGCCCAACGCTTATTATTTTTCCATTTTTTCGCCGTTGCTTGGCCGCCTTTGCGGCCTGCCTGGCGAACGGTCATTGACTTACTTGCCACAGCTTACCCCCTCAATCTTTCGCAAACGCTTTTCATGATCTTCCAGCGTGTTTTTCATCCAGCGAATATCGACTTTTAACGCGACCACGGTTGCAACGCTGGTCATTAAGCCCGTTACACCGGACATGATCAAATATTGTGTTAATTCCATAAGCTCCCCCGCTTAGGCCCAGCCGCTTTTAATACAGCAAGCGTCAGCCAAAACAGAAACAGCATTAATAAAAATTCACTGTTTGCCATGCTGCGCGCTCCGGTATTCGTTGCGCGCCACTTCATACGCGCCGATTAAGGTAGGCACGGCCACGCCAAGCACGCCGCCGAACTGTAAGCCGTCATTGGCGACCGACACGGACACTAAATCACCGTACCCGAGCACGCCCGCCGCCGCACTGCCAAGCAGTGCAAGCCCTTTCCACGTGCTGCCCTGGCTAATGTATTCTTTGAAAAATTGCGCAATCACTAGATCACCCCGTTTGCTTTGAGTTGTTTAATGATGATGGTTCCCGCCACCATCGTGATAATACCGACCGCCACGCGCGCGGTTAGCTCTTTGCTTTTCATGCTAGCTGTACCCCTTTGGCTATCGTGTCTGTGTCGTAGTAGCTGGCATACTCCGCGCCGTTTTCAAACGCGACCATTGCCGCGAGCACTGACACCAAATTACTTTCATCAATCACGCTGTTCGGCGTTAAACCGGTTTTATCTGCTACATAGCCGATATAGGCAGCGGTGTTATTTTCGCTTTTGGGTGCCCAGCGGCCGATCACGCCTGCCAAGGTGTCGAGGCCGTATTTTTCGCGGTAATTGGCGATAATCCGCGCCGCTGCGCGAAAGCCGTAAACGGGACTGGAAAAAATGGCAAAACGGCCGTCATGGCCTATTTGTCCGTGCCAATCGTTATGTTTGGAGTATTCGATATTGAGCGGATTTTTATTGCGAATGCCGCGCTCTTTGTCACTTAATACCGTCATTGGGTTTTTTCCTTTGTTAAGCCGCGCCAGCATCAATACAGCGGCGAACGCGGCAATTGTCAGCGTGATTTTAACTTGGTAGTGCATATGTCGGTAATTCTAAATTTTGCTCCGGTCCAGATAGCACAACATCAAAATGGCGGCGCGGGTACTTTATATTCAGGCCACTTATTATATATTTGCCCTCGAACTTTTCCGCCTGCTCGTCGCTTAGCTCCGCCACTGGTGTGATTAGCATTTCTAGCGGCTTCCAGATTGGCTCTGACTCTTGACCTGACGGCAATTCAATTACATTTTCTAAATCAAAGTTGATTAACGCCGACCCCGCGCCACTCAATCGCAAATAATCCGAATAACTGCTAGATTGATTTAAAAACCCTTTGCACGGCAACACTGATAAAATTTCGGTGCTCGACTCATCCTTGCCTTTTAGACGTAAAATCACATAAAGACTTTCCAGCTCTTTTTTCATTGCTCCTATGTCGTCGTCTTTATGAAATTCGAACCCAAACGAAAAATCATAATTCATTAACAAGCGGTATTTTGTAGATATATTATCTATTGCTTCCTCCATCGGGTTCTTAACACTTTTTACATAGTCTTCGACGTCTTTTGCGCTCCAATCGCCAAACCCTAAAAACTTATTGGCTGGATAAAAATTATCTTTTCTTATCAATTGCTCATACTTCGCGCCCATCGCATCCACAATGCTGAATGCGTTCGTCTTTGGATTGGTTACCGGATAAAGCTGCTTAAAGCGCGGCGGCGTTAGGTTGCGCGCGATCCATTCTATCTTGTTACGGTTTGAGCCTTCCGGCATTCCTTCAGGTAACGATTTTTTATTCATTGGCAAAATTCCGTGATTGTGATTTCTGTTTCCGCGTCACCGACAAACACAAGGCCGCCTGTCACGGTGGTTTCAAATTCTTGGTTAATCGGTAGGCCGTTCGTTTTTGCGCTGGCATCGTCGGCGCTCGGGTATGCCGTCACCGCTGCCGCTGTCGTGATGGTCATCGACAAGCGCGCGGCGTTGGCGTCCAACTCTGCGCGTCCGCTCTCGTCGAGCGTGAGCGTTTGCGTTTGCCAGTGGCTTGGCTTCACGGGTCGCACGTTTAGCGGGTTTTTGGCATACACGGCCACGGCTTGTCCGTTTTCAATTTTTACGCGCGGCAATTCGCTCACCTTGACCGGTGGCAAGTCTTCGACACTTACTGCGGGGAGGCTTTCAACTGCCACCCCTGGCAGGCTTTTAACTGCCACCGCTGGCAGGCTTTTAACTGCCACCCCTGGCAGGCTTTCCACTGCTACAGGTGGCATTTCGCGCACTTTAACGCCCATATTTTCCGGCGAGGGCTCAAACTGGCCAAAGCCGTAACGCACACGCACCCAGCCCGCATCGCCAAGGTTTTGCACGGTTACTGAGCCGCGTAAGTTTAAATTGCTGATTTGGTCGCGCGCGTAAAGCGTTTGCACGGTATCGCCTGCTTTTACCAACAGCCCCGACGCTGGCGCTTCCATGATGTATAAAAACGTGCCGGACACTGGAAAATCAAAGGTTTCGCGCGCTTGTACAAATTTCTCAAACATTGTTGATACTCCGAACGGCCATAAATGTTACCGCCGACATCCCGACTACTGACAACGCGACGATCCAAACGAACGTTTGTTGCGCTGACTCGTTGCCGCCGCTTTCTTGATCGCGTTTTTTCTGTGCTAGCTCTTTTAGCGCCTTAATGCTTTTTGCGTTTTGCTCGGCTTGATTGCCTGCTAGACCTTGCAGCATTTGCATTGATTCCGAGCTTTGCACGGCTTGCGCTTGCATCGCGTCTTGCTGTGCCTCGGTTACTGCGTTTAATGATTCCTCGGCAAACTCAAACGATTTACTCATTGAGTTGTCAGCTAAATCAAACGAGCGATTAACCGCATTGTGATCCGTGACCGTGGCGTTAATGGTCGAGCCATTGACGCCGGAAATCGCCACGCCCAGGTTATCGCCTTGTATGGCATTCTGGCCGCTGACATTGGTGTTATAGTTTTTTGCTGCACTGCTACTTGATGAACCGCCCATGTTTAAAGCTCCAATTTATGCAAAGTGAGTGGCGGCAAGCCCTCGCCCTGCTCTATTTGTGACACCGTCACACCTTCAAACACGGCTTGCAGCCGCCGCACGCCGCGCTTTGCCGTCTCCCACACAATCGCCTCAAATCCGGCTTTTTTGGCTTGTGCAATTAGCGCATTAATGCCACGGCGTAGGCCGCGACCGCCAACGGCTAGCAAGTGGTAATCGTTGCCGACGGTCTCCCCGACGATATAAAGCGCGGTTTTGTCGTCGTGCGCGAGATACACCCCCGCCGCGCCGCTTGAGATCATTTTGCAAATATCGGCAAAGTGCTTTTGACCGTTTTCAAGGTGCGAGTAGGCGCGCCGCAACTGCACGGCGGCGGCGCTGGCCTCTGGTGTGTTGGGTGTGATGAAGGTTAGATGTGTTTCCATGCGTACCACCCGCCCAAAGCAATCAAGGCAATCAGGAACCACGCCGGAAACAGCACGTTACCTAAATGGATATTTCCGGCGTTCTGCGTGTTGCTGGTCTGGCCGTAGGCACTCGACGGCCCCGCGCCCCAGTCAAGGCTATTCCCTTTCGCGCCCTTGGCGAGCGCGCCCATCGTTGCTGGATCCATAGCGCCCCCTTATTTTTTCTGGTACAGGTAGTAAAGCGCGGCCAACAGCAAGAAAAGCCAAAGCTTTTTGGACAGTTCAGAGCCAAACCACAGCCCCAAACCGCCCGCCGTGGCGGCCACGGCCGCGTAACCCAACGGAATTGCAAACGGCATCGCTATTACTCCTTTACCAACAGAACGAGGATGATTAGCACCAGCAAGCCAAACCCGCCGCCGATCACGTACGGATTCGACATGCTAAAACCTTGCTTGAGCGGCTGGCCGTTGGGTGTTTGTGCTGGCTCTGGTACGCGGTTATTTTCCGGATTGGCCGATTGGGCCGCCGCTTTTTGGTTATCAAACCAGCTTCCGGCGGCTTCTTTGCCAATATCGGCAGCATCTTCATATATGCCGCCAACCAGTTCGCCCGTCGTTTCTAAAATCCCGTCCAGCCAGCTCACATCGCCTTTCACGTCTGCATCATTGGTGTTTTTTTTCGAGATCGCCATTCATCCCCCCTTAATTTCGGTTTGGTAATGGCTTGACCTGCTTGATGCCTTCCACCAACACGTTAATCGGGCCGATTTCTTCTAAATCCAGCTCAAAGCCGAGTTGGCGCTGTGCTGCTGTATTGAGCTTGCCTTCTGAGCCAAACCCGTGTCGCACAAAGTCCAGCGAGAAATAACCGCTGTTTTGCTCAAGGCCCATCACACGCAAGTCGAATCCGTTATCTTCGCGCGTCACGTTGATTTCTTCGACGTCATCACGCACGACACGAACGCGCGCAATATCATCGGTTTGAAAGTGCATGCGCTTAATCGAGTTAAAGGGGCTGCGCTCGGGGTAATCGAACATCTGTCGGCCAACTTTCGACCCGTTCCAGGTGAACGTTTTCAGCTCGGGCAGAAAATAACGCTCTGCCTGGGCGGCGGTGGTGTGCGCGCGCGCTTCAATCATCGGCGGCGCGGCGTTGCCGTCTTTGTTTTTGAGTTGGATATACAGCATCCATAACTCGCCAGGCAGCGTGACCAATTCGCCATGACGCATGCCCTGTTTCGTCTTCATGGTCAGATCAGCAAATGGGATGGTATAGCGTCCATCTTCGACGTAGTTGCCGCGATGCTCTTGGATGTCTACCAAGTCTTGACCTGTCACATCAACAACGGGCGAGCCGTTAAGCGTGAGCCGTACATAGTCAATATCGGCGGGGTCTTTGATATTCGTCACCAGCTCAATTTGCTGATACGTTGGGCCCGTTACCAAGCGCAAATGCGCTTGGCGTCCCCAATAAACGCCCTCAACCGGATCTAGCTCTTTTGGTCGTGGATTGTAAAACATGCTTTGCGCTCCTTACCCGATCGCGTCTTCAACTGCATCAACGTTATTGGATGCCCAAACGACAACCGCAGCGACAACCGCTGCAATCGTGATAGTGGTCATAGTGGTTTTTTTCATGGTTTCGCCCTTTGTCTAAAAAAAAGCAGTGATTAACGAGCCACTATTGCAACACCCCGCGCCGCCATACTTTCAAGCAAAAAAAAGGGCGGGAGCCTATAGCCCTCGCCCTTTCTACTTTGTGACTTTCATCACGTTTTAGAAGCGGATTTTTCCGCGCGTCCAGTCCTTGCCGTCCTGCTCGATGTATTCGAGCTGGGCAAGTGTCGCGATTTCTTCGGCGGGAATGCCGGTTTTTTGCTGGATGTAGCGCGCCGAGTCCTCGGTTTTTTGCATCAGCACCGCGCAGCGGCGGCAGTTATCTAAAATGGTTTTTGATACTTCTTGGCCGCGCTGAAACAAATTGATCGTGTGAATGTTAAATTTTCGCCCCACGCGCAATATCTGGCCGTGGTAGCCGCTGGCCTTGCCTGCGGTCTCGGAATGCTCCGCGACTTCTTCGAGTAGCACTTTTAACGGCTGTTTGTTGCCGTCGCCAAGCGCCCACGCGAGCTGGCAAAACTTGTCAAAATCGGCGGGTTTGGTGGCGCGTTTGGGGTGCCATGCGATACGAAAGCCGGATTGTTTCGCGCGCGCCGCGTTGGCCGCTTGGTACACATCGGCGAGCTTATCAAACGTGCGCACGCTCAAGCCTGCTAGCTTGCCCTCGTAATCGCCGAACGGGTCAAAAATCAGGACGTGATCGGTTTTTTCGAGCGTATGCTTTTTCGCATAGCTGGTTTTTCCGCTCTCCGACATGCCAGCGATCCAGATATGGCCGTTTCTTAGCGCGTTGTTCGCGTTGATGGGTTGCATTATGCCGCGTCCTCCTTGGTCTCGTCGTCGGTCTCGTCGTCATCGTTGGCCGCTTCATCGGCCTGCATCGCGGCCAGCGCGGCGTTATCTTCGGCCTGTAGGCGTTTCACCTGGCCGACTGATTCAATGGTTAGACCGCCAACGGCTTTAACCGCCATGATTTCGGCCTCGTATTCGGCCAGCCATTGCGGCAAGATTGCGCCGTACTTAATGAGTGCTGGCGCACAATCGCGCGCGACTTGTTCGCGGCGCTCGTCGCTGATTTCAAAGCGCGGATGCACAAACGCTTTGATCGCCTGCTCAATCCCCATCAATGCAAACATGGCCGACATTGGGGCCATTTCGGCGGCGGCCTGTTCGGCCTCGGCTTCGGCCTGCTCGGCCTGCTCTGCCTGCTCGGTTTCGGCCTTAATGTTTGGATCGTTGGCGGCGTCATAGGCCGCGAGTTCTTCTAATAGCGCGTCATGCTGCGCGCTTTCTTGCTCTGTGTTTTCCATACCTAGCCCTATTATTTTTTATGTTTGTGGTGTTTCTTTGAGTTTGGCGGCCAAGGCCAATAGGCCAACAAGGCCGCCCACGATAGCGGCCACAAGGGCGAACGGTGCCGCCCCCGTCTTGCCCTCGGTTTCGGCCTCAGTCGCCATCATTTCGTCATCGTTGGCGGCCTCTACCGCCATGATTTCCGCCCCTGTTTCGCCCCCTGTTTCGGTCTCTTGGCCTAATGCTGGCGCGGCCTCGCTGGCCGCCAAGGCTTCGAGGCTGTCAACGTGATCGGCAAAAAACGCCTGCGGCGCGTCGCCGTTGCGCTGGTCAACGCCGCATTTATCGCAAATGCTATAAAGCGTCCCCGCGCGGGTTCCGGCCGCGCGGTGAATGGTCATCACGTCACCACAGCCGCAGCGTTTAACGCCTATGGCTTCGTTTTTGGTTTTGCGTTTGGGTAGTGTCATTGGCGCGCCTCCAATTCGTCCAACCGTTCTTTGATGTGTTTCAACTCACTCACAACGCCGCGCATCCACACGATTAACAGCCGCAGCGGTGCCGCGACTTTTACGCCGATCATCGGCGCGGTGCTTAGCGTTTGCGTTTCTTTTTCTAGCTCGTTGATTAACTGACGTTGGTTATCCATAACTGCTCTCTGTTGTTTTTAGTTGTTCGACACTCTCAGCAAAGCGCCGCGCGGCGTCTTTGCTGCCTAGCTCTTGTGCCGCTTGCTGGCGTATTGGCTGCCAGTCGAGCGCGCAATAGTGCGCGCCGCTGTCTTTGTCTAATCGCGTTTCGGCCATGCTCCAGCCTTTCGCACCGGCGGCATAGACTAAAAAGCTATTGAGATTCAACTCAGCGTGCGCGCCGTCAAAGTGTACTAACGGATGGTCACGCGAAACAGTCACGCCGCGCGCTTTGATTTCGGCGTTGATAGCGTCTATCTGGCTATCTGCTTGTTTTAGCCGCGCTTTTAATTTTTCTAGCCGTGTATCGATTTGCGCTTGCGTGAGTTTTTTGGACTTTTTCACAATCGAATACGCCCGAGCACTGGCCGCCACCTGCTTTTTGAGCTTGGAACGTGCTTTTAACCTGGGCGCTTTCCAGGCTTCCAACTGATCGCGCAATCCGGCGATAACTGCGCCCATTCTTTCGGCCTCAAAGCTGGCGACCACTTCAAAGGCAGGGGCGCGGCTGGCGCGCGCGATGTTATAGCGGTTGCCGCGTATCAACCCTTGCTCTGCGTTGGCACCTTTCGCCGCATAGCCTACCGCTTTAATGATGTAGGTTCCGGCGGCCATTGGCTGACGGATGCGCTCTAGCTTGGCGAATCCATGGCCCCAAATCCCTTCTAAACGCGCCGCCCAGTTAGAGAAAAACGGCTTTTCGACGTCCCAGCGCATTAAAAGATGCACATGCGGGTTAGGCTCGCCGTCTTCGTTCGCTGGACACTCCGCGACCCACATATAGTGAAAATCGGCGTCACGGCCTGCGCCGTCGATTTTGGTTGGCTGGCTGTCAATCGGACAGTAAAGGCGGCCGCTTTCCGCGTCGCGCGCGGTCTGGTAGGTTGACGTCCAGCCGCGTTGATACATTTTTTTGGCACCATCCAAAAAGCGCGACACTTCGCGGCCGATGGTCGTTTCTGGCTCTGCGTCATCGGCGCAAAAAAGCCGTTGGCGCGTTTGCTCGTCAAAAGTGAGCGTTAAAAACGTGGTAAAACCACCGTGACACGTCGCCACATATGCCGCCGCTTCAAAAATTTTTCTTACCGCGTTAGCGGTCAGGTTTTCAGTAAAGCGCGCGCCGGTTTGCGCGTCTGGCGCGTCCGTTGGCCGTGGCTGCACATGGATTCCGGCGCGCCATTTGCCTGACCACTCTTGATGCGAGACCACAAAGCGGCGGTTTTTCTCCGGTGCGCTGGCGCTGCCGTCGCTCCACTTTTCCGCGTGAACCGGATCCACAAGGTTTTTTCCCGTTTCACGGTCAATCGATTTTTTTAGCATGCGCGATTTGTGCAAAATCGCTTTTTTCTTATTGCTCTGTCCTGTCGGACTTTCGCACCCTTTGACTAGCCTATGCTCTCCGGCACTTCGTGCCGCCGCTGCGCGGGCGGTTTCGCGCTCGTTGTCACTGAGTGCAAAATTTTGGCGGTGATAATACTGGTGACGGTGTAACTCATGATTTTTGGATACAAAAAAAGCCGCTGGCGTGGAGCCTTCGGCTAGTTGCGGATTTAAGATATTTTTTCGCATCTTGGCGGGGTCACTTTTGACGATCCCCGCCGTGGCGAATAGGACGGCGTTTTGGTCTAGCATGACTTCCTTACTGCTGCCTTTTCAACCAGAGAAAAATCCCCGTTTTCATCAAAAACCCTGTTCATCAAATTGGCCTCGACGTGCTCCACCTCTTTGCAAAACTCCGCCCCGAGCGCCGTCGATATTAAAATCTCTGCATTCAACACCTTAAAACCGGATTCAAGCATCTCAGCGATTAAATTTCGGCAATCATTTGTCAATTGCTCAATAGTTCTATTCCTGCGCGCGGCCGTCGCCTCACTGGCTGCCTGTATCGCGTAATCGCTGGCCTCGTCGCGGTCCATTCCACAATCGACGATACAACACGCGATTTCTTCCAAATCTTTTACTGTCAGCTCAAAGCGCATGCTCATAGCTCGCTATCCTCCACGACCAGAACGCCGACTTGCCGAAACGCCCCCAACATCTCAAACATCAAGACGCTTTCCACCATGACGCCGATAGGCTCCAAGCTCTCTGGCGTGTAAATCGCCATCAGCGCGGGTTCGCGGCCTTTATCGCAGTAGAACACCTGACACGGCGCGATAAAAATCACGCCGCCGACGAACTCCGCGACAAAGCGCGCTTGGTCGCCTTGCTCGTAGATTTGGTATTCGTTGCCGGACGCGGCGCAACGCCATGTGAAGTGGCTTTGCGGCTCACAAGGAGCCGCGCCGCCTGACGTTTCCGCGTGAGCGAAACTGTGTGACGTGGTTGCACTCATACCGCCCCCAAAAAGCGCGCGCGCTTCGCCTGTGCGGCACGTTTGGCCGCGATTTGGTATTCGCGCGAGTAGCGGCGGTCAGGACAACCGCGACGGGTATGTTTTGGTTTTGGTAAGTCGAGATCGCGCCGGATTTTATCAATCCATGCTTTGCCGTTGGCTGGTTCCATGCTGTTGATCCTCTTTGCTCGAGTTCACGAAAACGTCACCGAGCATTAAACATCAACTACTATTCGCATATCAACTGCCATTCCACTATGGATATGATCATTTTGTCAGCCTATTATTTAACAAATGGCATCAATTGACGGTTGAGTAATGAGCGTAATCACTGAATTAATGGACAAAGCAAAAGCCAGGCAGAATCTACCCTCGGACTATGCTTTATCGAAAAAACTAAACTTGAAACACTCCACGGTTTCAAAATGGCGAGTTAATAAAAGTATTCCTAACTGGGAAGCAATCTTTTTACTGGTCGATTTGGCGGGGGAAAGCGATCAAAATGTTGTCTATCGCGTACTGGAAGAAAAAGAGGAAAATGCCCGTCTAATCAAGACGTTAGAGGGTGGCGCACGCCCTGCCCATTGATTTACCACCCTATATATAATGCGCACTGATGTTGGGAGTGTAAATGAGTCATTTAGTCATGTCTGGTTTGAGCCATTCACGCCGTATTGCCTCGATGCTCAATGTGTGCATTGTAATTACTTGAATGACTGATGCGGGAACACATTTTTAATTCGTTGCTGAGTACGATGATCAATACTGCGCGACAGCACGACTTTTGCGGGCTTAAACCGATTGCTATATACCTTTACTGTCCCCGTAAACGGATGACGTTTAGCTATATCTTGGCAATCATGTAAAAAACCTTTGGGTACTTTGCCTTTATGACGCACTAATTGGCCATCCTTAAACGCTATCACCAGCAATGGCCGGTCGATCAACATAAATGCGAAAAATATGGCAAAAGAAATCAGTAAAAAGTAGCCCATACTGCATGCTCACTTATTGATAAAAGGTTTTACATATCCAGCAAGTTGCTAAGATCTTGCTTTAGCGTATCCACTTGCTTATTGGCACTTTCTGAGCGGTTAGCCTCAGACAACAAATATTCAATCGTGTCAGACAAGGTCGCATCAAGCTCATGGGCCTTTTGCGACAGCTTTTCCCATACGCGATAGTCTAAATCGATCGACTTTTTACGCGTTTGCTCTTGCTCAGCATTAAAGTGGCGTTTTCGCTTGGCACGAATGGCTTGTTTGAGTTTTTTATCTAATGATGGCGCCATGTGCTTGTCAATCCACTGTTCAACTCGCGTGGGTTCATGCTCAAGGGCCAGCAACGCATTAACGGCAGTATTTGCCTCGTCTGCGTCGATGTATTTTGTGACAGCGTCACCATCTTTCCATTTTTTTACCAAATAGGCCCATTTCCAGCCTGCTTCAAGGTTTTCGAGTTGTTGATATTTCATATGCCAAGCTTCAGTCACGCCAATGAGTGACAGCGTAACACTAACTCGCTGCCTGTTCAATTATCACACACCTAGATACGCACCCTACCCGTTGGTTATTTATCCCTTCGTTATGGCGCCATTTTATTACCGTAGTGTGTTATCCTTTATGCTTTAACCATTCTAATCTTAGTCAGTAATCATAGACATGCATGAAGTTGATTGGCGTGATGCCAAACCACATTATTCTCAGTTTTCCCCAGACATCGCACAGTTTGAGTATTTAGAGGCCGCCACGCTACTGTCGCTGCAGTCACGTTTAACCCAGGCTCTGCAGTGGTTGATGTCATCTTCGTGCCCGACACGTTGCCTGACCGTCATGTCTGCTGATCTTCCACACTATCTTAATGCATATCGGGATGAGCTAGTCGCAAAATGCCCGAGTTCGCCTGTTTTAATTGGTGAGGCCGTTACAGAGTCGACGCTATTCGGGTTTGCTTATGATAATAATAAAAATGTGACAGCGTCACAAAAAAAATCGGGCTTACTCCATCAAGCCAACGGTGGCGTTTTAATTTTAAAAGTTTCCGATATTTTGCAACAACCTCGTGTTTGGGTGCGTCTGAAGCAATTTTTATCGACAGGTAATCTGGCTTGGCAAACAGCGCGTCCCGATCAAATAACCGAATTGCCCGATGAAAGCCTCGATGTTCGACTGGTATTGGTTGGCGATAGGCAGTGGCTGGCCGATTTTGAAACTAACGAGCCTGACCTTTACGATGGCTTATCTGCTTATGCTGAGTATGAACAAGATATTGAGCTCAACGCAAGTAATATCACGCCCTACTTTTCTTGGTTAAAAGGTATTGTCACCACACTGACCGCTTTAAGTGTCTCCGACTCCGCGCTGGTGCGTTTACTCCAAGCGGGTGCACGAGAAAGTGAAGATCAGTTACGTATGCCACTTTGTCCTATTTGGTATCATCAATTATTGGCTGAATCACTGATGACGGTCGATGAGGTATTAGACGGCAATGCGATTGATGCGGCCATTACGCGCCGTTATCAGCGAGCTGCGTATTTGCCAGAGCGTGCCATTGAAGACATACACAAAGGACAAGTTTTTATTGATACGCGTGGTGAACATATTGGTCAAATCAATGGTCTCACTGTGATTGAAGTGCCCGGTCATCCATTGAGCTACGGCGAGCCAGCTCGGATATCATGTGTGGTTCACTCTGGTGACGGTGATATTGCCGATGTTGAGCGCAAAGCGGAATTAGCCGGCAATATTCACGCCAAAGGAATGATGATTATGCAAGCCTTTGTGAGCGTGGCCCTAAATCTTGATGATCCCCTGCCTTATTCGGCATCCATTGTGTTTGAGCAATCTTATAGCGAAGTCGATGGAGACAGTGCATCATTGGCTGAACTGTGTGCTTTTGTAAGCGCCCTTTCTCAACAACCGATTAATCAAGCCATTGCGATAACGGGAGCCGTCGATCAATTTGGTCGCGTTCAGGCCGTTGGCGGAATCAACGAAAAAATTGAGGGATACTATCAAGTTTGCGCACACCGAGGATTAACTGGCCAGCAAGGTGTGGTGTTGCCGAAAACGAATCTATCATCCCTTTGTTTACGCAATGATGTCGTTGAAGCCATTAAAGCTGGACAGTTTCATATTTGGGCGGTAGATGATGTCGAGCAGGCTCTACCTCTTGTGACGGGTCTCCCATTCTCAGGAGAAGAAGACGAGACATTACTAAGAAAAATATCTAATCGAATAAATCATTTTCATACTGATGAAAAACAAAGCTGCAACAGTTTGTTTAAACGCGTAAAAAACTGGTTTGGCCAGTACTGATCCGAGTTGTTTGGCGTACACGTGTACGCTAAACTGCTCGCAATTGAATAAGGAGCAGTTTAGATATAATGAAACGCCAAAATTCCTATAATCGCGATGATCTACTCGCATCGAGCCAAGGTGAGCTTTTTGGTCCAGGACGTCCACAGCTTCCTGCCCCTAACATGTTGATGATGGACCGTATCACCAACATTACCGATCAAGGCGGTGACTTTGATAAAGGCATAATTGTCGCTGAATTGGATATCAATCCCGATCTATGGTTTTTCGATTGTCATTTCCCTGGTGACCCTGTTATGCCTGGTTGTCTGGGTTTGGATGCGATGTGGCAGCTGGTTGGCTTTTTCTTAGGCTGGATCGGTGGCGAAGGCAAAGGCCGAGCCCTCGGGGTTGGCGAAGTAAAATTCACAGGCCAAGTTCTCCCTACTGCTAAACGCGTTCGTTATGAGATTCATATGAAGCGTGTAATTAATCGCAAACTGGTAATGGGTGTTGGTGATGGCCATGTCTTTGTCGATGATAAAGAGATTTACGTCGCTAAAGATTTAAAAGTCGGTCTATTCCAAGACACATCGGCATTCTAAGCGTTTCAGTAAAGCCGGTGCCTTCGCCGGCTTTACTATTATTTGTTCTCCCCCGTTAATTTTCCCTTTCCCTTTCCCTTTCGAGACTTACGTTAATGTGATAATGATTTTCAGAATTTTCATATAGGTAATTAATGAAATAGGATTATACGTATAAAGTTATAGTGCGTTAGGTGGGTATTAAAAAGGCCTTATCTAATGATAAGGCCAAACATATTACGGAAATGGACTACTTCATCATCTCTGATTTACTTGTTCTGCCTTCGCGCCACCCGCCAAGCCAGTAGCTTCTTGCATCAGTTTGTTGGTAAGGACATATCTCAGACGATCGACCGTTTACTCCCGCTTGAAAGCCTTTTGACTGTGCGCGTTCCAAACGATCTCGCTTCTGTCTTTTCATAGGGTCGCCCTCTTCATTCCATCTTGTTCAATGCTGCGCTTGCTATTCGCAAGAATGCTCCCGTCCATGACGTTTTTATGAAGCATCAACTACAGCTTCGATCATGAACATTTTTTAATCAAGCACTATCGCTGCTGTAAAAGACAAACTGTGAGTCATCTCCCCCCAAAAGTGACACCGTCACTCACTCTCTTGTTGCATTGCCTCCAAGGCTTCCCAACGTTCAAACGCTTGCTCAAGCTCGTGTTCCGCCTCTGCCAATCGGGTAAGTTTAGGCTGAGTAATCTCCTGACTTTTCGAGAAAAAATCAGGATCATTCATCTCTGATTGCAAGACTTCAATTTCGTTTTCTAATGCTTCAAGCTGCGCAGGTAAACCTTCCAATTCACGCTGTAATTTGTACGAAAGCTTCCGCGGTTTACTTTTCGGTTTTGCCGTCTTTTGTTCCGTATCAGCGTGACGGTTTGATGGGGTACCTTTATCATTTGGGGTAATCGCTTTGAGGTATTGCTCACGTTGTTGCTGCGCATCGTGATAGCCACCCACAAACTTATTGATCGTGCCGTCCCCTTCAAATATCCAACTGTGGGTCACCGTATTATCAACAAACTGTCGATCGTGACTGACTAACAACAAGGTTCCTTGGAACTGAGAGAGTAAGTCTTCCAGCAGCTCTAACGTCTCAATGTCCAAATCGTTTGTTGGCTCATCAAGCACTAAGAGATTCGCAGGCTTGAGGAAAAGTTTGGCTAACAGTAAGCGATTTTTCTCTCCTCCCGAGAGGGCCTTTACCGGAGTTTGTGCACGTCGTGGATGGAATAAGAAATCTTGCAGATACCCCATCACGTGGCGCTTACGTCCACCGACTTCAACTTCTGTTTTTCCTCCCGCCAAGTTATCAATCACGGTCTTTTCCGGATCGAGTTTTTCGCGGTATTGGTCAAAGTAGGCCACATCCAGCTTGGTGCCAACATGTAAAGAGCCACTGTCGGGCGTCAGCGTCTCTAGCATCAGTTTTAGCAGTGTGCTTTTTCCGCATCCGTTGGGGCCGATTAGCGCGATGCGATCACCACGCATCACCGTAAAGCTCAGCGGTTTAATTAACGGTTCATCTTGATAAGTGAATGTCACGTTTTCAGCTTCAAAAACAATTTTTCCTGAACGCGTTGCATCATCCAGTTGCAAGTTGGCGTTACCTTGTAACTCTACGCGGTTAGCGCGCTCTTGACGTAACGCTTTCAGTTCTCGCACCCTTCCCTCATTACGAGTACGACGTGCTTTAATACCTTGACGAATCCATGATTCTTCTTGGGCCAGTTTTTTATCAAACTCAGCGTTTTGCTCAGCTTCAACCCGTAGTGCCTCTTCTTTACCATCAAGGTAGGCTTGATAATTCCCCGGCCAGGATGTCAGCTTACCGCGATCTAAGTCGACAATGCGTGTTGCCATGGCGCCGATGAACGAACGATCGTGTGAGATAAATACGATCGCGCCCCGAAAGTCTTTCAAAAATTGCTCTAACCACAGAATGGTCGATACATCAAGATGGTTAGTCGGCTCGTCGAGGAGCAATACATCGGGCTCGCAAACCAGAGCCCGGGCTAATGCTGCCTTGCGCTGCCAGCCACCTGACAACGCGTTGAGCGCGGTATTACCATCCAGCCCAAGGGCACCAAGAACCACCATAATTTGGTTATCAAAGCGCCATGCATCGGCATGATCTAGCGCTTCTTGTACCTTTGCCAGCTCGGCGATGTTTCGATCGCTAGGATCGGTTTCGATCGTTGCGATCAGTTGATGGTATTGCTTAAGCTTATCGCCCGCATCGGCAAGCCCTTCCGCGACATAGTCAAACACGGAACCTGGGCTATCTCGAGGTGGATCTTGCTCCAGTCGTGAGACTTTAAGCTCGGATTGACTTTGAATAGTGCCATCATCAAGTTGCACTTGTCCGTCGATGACCTTCATCAACGTAGACTTGCCTGCGCCATTACGTCCAACCAAACAAACACGCTCTCCAGGCTGAAGAATGAAGTCTGTTTTGTCTAACAATGGATTGTCGCCATACGCTAACTGCGCAGCGGTAATTTTAATTAATGCCATGTTGCGATAACCAAGCTTGTAGTTGTATGTGATCAAACGGCCAGCCTAACTCTGCGCTCACCTCTCCTGCTTGATTGCGAATTGCAATCACCGGAATAGTGACGCCGTAACGCTCAAAGAGCGTATCGTCAAAGGCAATATCTTGGGTTGCAAGTGGCGTTTGATAACCGAGTGATTGATAAAGTGACCAGGCTTGCTCACACAGATGACAGCCTTCGGTACTGAATAACACGAGTGTCATGCAACCACGTCCTGATGCTGAATAATCCAACAATTGTGAATATGGGGATTACGTGCAAAGTCTTCTGGGATCGAACGCTTACTCATATTTTCTGCATTAAGTCCGGCATCGGCCAATCGCTCAAGATCCATCTTAAAGTGGCGTTTGTTATTAGAGAAAATAATTTCGCCCCCTTGACGCAACCGTGCTTTGAGAGCCAATAGTAAATCGATGTGATCGCGTTGCACGTCAAAGGTTGTCTGCATCCGCTTCGAGTTAGAGAAAGTCGGTGGATCAACAAAAATAAGATCAAATTGTTGGTCCGATTGCTCTATCCACTGCAAGCAGTCGGCCTGTTCAAACTGATGCTGACGCCCGACCATTCCGTTAAGCTTCATATTGCGCTCAGCCCACGCAAGATACGTTTTCGACATATCCACGGTGGTCGTTGACCGTGCACCACCGACCGCTGCATGTACCGATGCACTTCCCGTATAAGCAAACAGGTTAAGTACATCTTTTCCAGCCGCTTTCTCGCCAATTAGTCGACGTGTGTAGCGATGATCGAGAAACAAGCCGGTATCGAGGTAGTCATAAAGATTAACCTCAAGTGTTACACCGTATTCCTGTACGGTCATAGTATGCGCGGCACCTGACAGCTTTTGGTATTGATTATTACCTTTTTGCTTCTCACGCGTTTTGAGCACAACTTTATTCGCATCAACACCTGTGACAGCAATGGCAGCACGCACCATATCCAGCAATCGCCGACGTGCCTTTTCTGGGGCGATCGTCTTAGGTGCCGCATATTCTTGGATCACTAAAAAGTCGCGATAGCGATCAATCGCGGCTTTGTAATCCGGCAGGTCAGCATCATAGAGTCGATAACACTCGATGGCCTCTTTTTTCGCCCATTTATCCAATTTTGTCATGTTTTTACGGAGCCGATTAGCAAAGTCAGGAGCAACGTCAACCGTCGGGGCTGCATCTCCTGCCTCTTTCACGCCACGTGCGGTAATGGCATACGTTTTCATTACACAATCAAGGGCGCCATTGCGCAGTGCAAACTTGTCATCGGCACGCATCCGCAGACAACTAAGCAGCTCGTCCGAGCCGGAATATAAAGAGACAGTGTTACCTGCAAACGCGAGCTTAAGATGGTCACCCAGCTGCGTGTACAACGCAATCAGTCCAGGCGTCGTGCCTAAACGCTCACCGTAAGGGGGGTTTGAGATAATATGCCCTCCGGTGAAGTCTTCTGGCGGGACCACCTCAGTGGCATCTGCGACATTAAATTCGATCAATTCTGCGACACCCGCGCGTCGGGCGTTTGCCCGGGCCGTCTCAATCATACGTGCATCATTGTCTGTCCCATAAAAACGCGTTTGGCATTGGCTCACCCCGCGTTTAGCTTTAACGCTCGCCTCTGCTTTGATCGTTTTAAAAGCCTCGTCATCAAAACCAAGCAGTGATTCAAAGCCCCAACGTTTGCGCTTAAGCCCAGGAGCGACATTCGCGGCAATCATCGCCCCTTCAATCAGAAGCGTTCCGGAACCACACATGATATCCATCATAGGTTGCCCGCTTTGCCACCCACTGCGTAACACTAACGCTGCTGCATGGGTTTCGCGTAAAGGAGCCGCCCCTGCCTGAGTACGATATCCTCGTTGGTGCAAACCACTGCCAACCATATCAATACCGAGCACACCTTTATCTTTCGACAAGCGCATGTGAATGCGTAAGTCTGGTTGCTCACGATCAATACTTGGCCGTGGCAGATTGGCTTTTTCAAATTTATCGACAATCGCATCTTTGACTTTTAAGGCACCATATTGGCTATTGCGAATCTCTTGGTTAGTACCGTTAAAGTCAACCGCTATGCGCTGGCTGGAATGGAAATGATCCGGCCAATTAATCGCCGTAGCGCCAAGGTATAAATCCATATCATCGCGAACCGCGAACTCACCCAGCACCAGCACAAAACGGGATGCAACCCGACTCCACAAACAACATTGATAAAGCGTGGAATCGTCGGCTTTAAATTTTACACCGGCATGGACTTGCTTAAGGCTGGATGCACCAAGCTGTTCAAGCTCCTGAGCCAACAAATGCTCGAGACCTCGAGCGGTTATAGCGAGATAGTGTTTCATTGAGTCTCTACACCCTCTGGGCGTGGTTGTCATAATGGCGCCGATTATACATCAATCTGACCCGCCCCGTTGACCCAAGGCGAAACAATCTCCGTTGAATGGTGAATTAATCGCCACCCCACTGTTTCTGTAAAGAATCAACCACCCGATGATTATTGTTTCCCTCAGGAATCCTATCTCAGCAAACCCTGACTGACTACGTTTCCTGGTGGAAACACGACCTAATCAAGGCGCGCCACGTCTAGCATGGAGCGTTAGAAAATATAACGTGTAAGCATTCACTTTGCCTTGAGAGGCGAGTTATGGCGGGTTGATAGGCGTGTAGAATTCGATTATTTCCCACTAGGAATTAGGTTAGACCCTAAAAAACTGGTATATACCAGGCGGCAGTTAAGGAAAGAATTGTTGCTGTAAAACAGGAAAAAGCGGTAAAGATTTGCCGTTAAAGCGGATAAAAACGCGACGAAAATACCCAATTTTAGACATTATTGGTGCACGTTTTTTGCTCAAACGTGAAGAGAGATCACAGGTTTTAGACGCACCTGTTTGGTATCAGAAACATTAATCGCGCAAAAAGAAGTGGGAATAGTGACGTCAAATCTAGGGGAAAGGTTGGATAAAAGAAAACGTGAGCTGAGTGAAAGCCACTCAGCCCACTAACGCAAAGCGACCTTTTTGGCTATTAGTTTGGTGTTTAGATTGCGATAGCCGGTCGTTCATTACTTTAATCGCACCACAAAACGCCATGGTTTTATTTGCGCTCAGTTCAAAATCGGCTTCGCGAGCGAGCATGCATAGCGAGGCTGAACCGGCGTTTTCTATAATAATAAATGGCGCCCTGTCCCCGGTTTGGCTCGTGAGTTCGACAATCTGCCCCCACTCGGGTGCGGCGATCGTTTCTTGTTGCGTCTCAAAAAACCAACTTTTGGGTAGCACAGGTTTGTGGAAGCGATGGGCTGCCACTGCGTTCAAAGCAAGCTCTGCCCGGCGCGGCCCGGACAGTGACAGTAATGACAGAGGATCTGTCAGATACTGAAAAAGCGATGCGTCCTCAACTGAAAATGGGGATGTCGAGAACGCATCAGGGATGAGATGTTTGGCATTGATCGCCACGCGAAAAACCATGTCATCACCCAAATCGAGCATCAGTGATGTCGATGCATCATCGAAATACCATCTCCATGCATTGTTAGGTTTTAACATACTTCAGCTCCCGCGAAGACTCAAAAACTGGGGGTCTGGCGATATCAAGACTGCCATTGACTGAAGTGTAATGGGTTGAGGGCAAAAAAAAAGGGAAGAAACCCTCCCCCTTTTCGCCTTAAGACTTTATTTTTTAAATTAAATATGACGAACGATTTGCTTCACTAAGCCTGGACCTTGATAAATAAGTCCTGAATAGAGTTGCACTAAATCAGCTCCAGCCTCCAACTTTTCACGTGCCGCTGTCACTGAGTCAATACCGCCAACGCCAATGATCGGCATTGCTCCATTGAGTGCGCGATGAAGTTGACGAATCACTTCCGTACTTTTCAACTGTACCGGCCGGCCACTTAATCCACCAGCTTCACGGTAGTGCGGCATCCCATCCACCAGCGAACGCTCTAACGTCGTATTGGTCGCAATCACGCCATCAATGTTATGGCGAACCAAACTATCAGCGACGTGTTGGATCTCATCACAACTTAAATCAGGTGCAATCTTCACTGCAAGGGGGACATATTTGCCGTGTGTTTCGGCTAATTGACCTTGTTCCTTTTTTAACGCACTGAGCAACTCGTCAAATATGTTGCCATATTGCAAACTTCGTAACCCGGGAGTGTTCGGTGAGGAAATGTTAACCGCAATATAATCAGCATACGGATATACTTTTTGCATGCAGGCAATGTAGTCATCGGTGCCCTGCTCAATGGGTGTATCTTTATTTTTACCGATATTAATACCGAGCACACCCGTAAAATTTTTCGCCTGTTTCACGTTTTCAATCAGGGCCTCAACACCATGATTGTTAAACCCCATTCGGTTAATAATTCCTTCCGCCGCTTTAAGGCGAAAGAGGCGCGGTTTATCATTACCTGGTTGGGCGCGTGGGGTAACCGTCCCCACTTCCACAAAGCCAAACCCCATGGCGCCAAACGCTTCTATACACTCACCATTTTTATCTAACCCTGCGGCTAAGCCTACTGGATTGGTAAAATGCAGTCCCATGACAGTCACTGGGCGAGGAGGAAGATGCTGAGAGTATAAAAAGCGAAGCGGTGTGTGATGGAAACGGGAAAGCGTTTTGATGGTTAAGTCGTGTGCTTTTTCTGGATCTAACTGAAAGATAGCCGGTCTGGCGAGGCGGTATAGCATTATCCCTCCTAATAAAAAAGCCCCGTTATAAACGGGGCTAGATTATTGCGTTATTGGCGCACTAATTCAATTTAAATTTAGTAACGACAATTCACGCAGCGCGACAGAGAACTTGGCAAACTCATGCATAGAACCGACTTTGAACTCATCGACAATGCTTTGCCAACGGCTCAGGATTACAGCATGATCATCCATCCACTGCGTTAACCCTGTCTCGGCATCGTGTTGTGAATCCATCTCTGAAACGATGCGAGCGGTCAATAAGCGCTGTTGCCAGTCAAGATCTTCACGGAACGAGGCGCGGGCAAGCGCTTGCCAGTGGTTATCAACCGGCTGGTTATTGATTTGCTTCAAGAACCAGTGCAGTGATAAACGATCACCCAGTACATAGTACAAGCGCGCCACTAGCTCGAATGGCTTGTCGAGTTGTTCTGACACTTGGGCAAGATCTAATCCCGAGAACACGCTCGTCAGGCGACAAACCTTGTTCGCAAGCGCATCAGGTACACCCGCTTTTATCAATGCCTCCGCTTGTTGATCATGCTCGGTGATCTCACCCTCAACCAAATACTGATCGAGGTGATCCACCAAGTTTTGCAATGCGGGACGATAAAAGCCAACTTGAGCCTCAATACTCTCTCCTTTGCGTTTGTTACGTAACATCCAACGGGTTGCACGGCGTAACATTCGGCGACAGCGGAATATGATGTCATACTGCACTTTGGCGCTCACATGATTATCGAGCTCGCGCACATCATCAAATAGCTGCTCAAAACCAAACACCTCTCTGGCAATGGCATAAGACTTAGCAATATCACTCACACTGGCGCCGGTCTCATCTTGCATGCGGGTCACAAAGTTAAAACCCATGTCATTCGACATTTGATTCGCCAGTGCGGTGGCAATGATCTCACCACGCAGTGGATGAGATTCCATCTCGCCTCTATAGTGACGTTGTAACTCTTTAGGGAAGTAACTAGGGAGTAGCTGTCCGAAGTGAGCATCTTGCGTGACATCATCAACAACCAGCTGCTCTTTGAGAACCATTTTGCCGTAGGCAACCAATACAGCAATTTCTGGGCGCGTTAAACCGGTGCCACGCAAGTTACGTTCAGACAAGGTTTCATCGTCTGGCAGATATTCAAGCGCCCGATCGAGCTTACCCTCTTTCTCTAAATAGTGAATAAACCGGATTTGCTCTTTTAACAGAGCGGCCTGCTGGTTATGGGTGACAGAGATCGACTCACTTTGACTATAAGCATCCTCGAGCACGATGTCAGACACTTCGTCTTCCATTCGCTCCAGCAACTCATTGCGCTTTTTCATGGTCAGATCACCGGCCGCCACCAGCCCATTAAGCAGGATCTTGATGTTGACCTCGTTATCCGAGCAATCGACACCACCGACATTATCAATAAAGTCGGTATTCACTCGACCGCCGTTAAGCGCATACTCAATTCGCCCTAATTGGGTCATGCCAAGGTTACCGCCCTCACCAATGATACGAGCACCCACTTCATTGCCGTTGACACGCAAACCATCATTAGCACGGTCACCTACCGAGGTATGGGTTTCGCTCGATGACTTAACATAGGTGCCGATACCGCCATTCCAAAGCAGATCAACCTTGGCTTTTACGATCTGTTTAATCAGATCGTTAGGCGCCATCGTCTGCTTACGGGTGCCGAGCAGCTTTTGTATCTCCGGCGTTAAGGTGATTGATTTCGCACGGCGAGAAAACACCCCCCCACCTTTGGCTATCAACTGAGTATCGTAGTCTTCCCAAGTTGACCGCGGCAAATTGAAGAGACGTTGGCGCTCTTCCCAGCTTTTCGCGGCATCTGGATCGGGATCAATAAAGATATGCATGTGGTTAAACGCTGCGACTAAGCGAATATGCTTGGAAAGCAGCATGCCATTACCAAACACATCGCCGCCCATATCGCCAATGCCGACACAGGTAAAGTCCGTGGTTTGACAGTTAATATCAATTTCACGGAAGTGGCGTTTTACCGATTCCCAAGCACCTGCGGCCGTAATCCCCATTTTTTTGTGGTCATACCCATTCGAGCCACCGGACGCAAAAGCATCTCCCAGCCAAAAGTTATATTGCGCTGAGACACTGTTCGCTAAATCAGAGAAAGTTGCCGTTCCCTTATCTGCCGCGACGACTAAATAGGCGTCATCGTCGTCATGACGGACCACATGGTCAGGCGGCGTCAAGGTGCCTTCGACAATGTTATCGGTAATATCAAGTAACCCTTGGATAAAGATTCGATAGCATCGCTTACCCTCAGCAATGATCGCATCCCGCTCAGTTAACTGATGTTGACGCTTGCAGACAAAGCCCCCTTTCGCCCCGACTGGCACAATCACGGTGTTTTTGACCTGCTGCGCTTTCACCAAGCCTAAGACTTCGGTACGGAAGTCTTCTTGGCGATCGGACCAACGAAGTCCACCACGCGCGACTTTACCACCGCGTAAGTGCACCCCTTCTACATCGGGGGAGTAAACAAAGATCTCAAACGCGGGAACCGGCTTAGGCATATCCGGAATATCCGATGCTTGCAGTTTTAGCGATAGATAGGGTTTGTCTTGGCCATTGTCCGGATCTTTCTGGAAAAAGTTTGTGCGCATGGTCGCGAGCATGATTTCCATGTATCGACGAATAATACGGTCATCATCCAAACTCTCAACATTGTCGAGTGCCTCTTCAATCTCGTGAATAATCGCATCTCGTTCTCGCTTGTTTTGCTTACCCGCAGGGTCAAAGCGTCGATTAAACAACCTGACCAAGAACCCAGCAAGATGCGGGTGCGAAGCTAATGTATCCTCGATATACGCCTGACTGAAAGGAAAGCCAATCTGGCGCATATACCGAGCATAGGCGCGTAGAATCGTGACTTCTCGTCCGGATAACCCCGCGTTTAATACCAAGCGGTTAAAACCGTCATTATCCAAGCGGCCATGCCAAATGTCGGCAAATGCATGTTGGAAGCGATCGCGCGCATTACCAAGATCAAACGCTGCTCCCGCACTGTGCAACATAGAGAAGTCGAGAATCCAATACACATCCCCCTGGCTGGTTTCAACCTCATACGGCGATTCGCCGATCACACGCAGCCCTAGATTTTCTAGCATCGGCATTACATCCGATAAATGGATCGGCTCCCCCTTTTGGAAAAGCTTTAGGCTAATGGCATTAGATTGATGGCTAACTTCTTGCGGCCTGTAGAGCAACATATCGAGTTTATTGTCATCACTGAGCCCTTCTAGGCGCTCAATATCCGCCACTGCTGACCCTGGTAACATCGCTTCTTTGTAGGAACGCGGAAACGCACGCAAATACCGTTTCGCGATCGGTGTACCACGATTTTCACCAAAATTAGCAATCACGGCTTCTTGTAAACGATCATCCCACGATGACGCTGCCTCTGTGAGGTTTTGTTCGATTTTTTTCACATCAATATCGAAGTTATTATTTTCCACTCGGACAATATAATGCGTCCGCGCCAGCGGGCTTTCCGAGAAAAAAGTGGTAAATTCAACCGTCTGATCTGATCCAAAGTATTGCTGAAAAATACGCTGGGTTTGACGACGGAACTCGGTGTTATAGCGCTCTCGGGTGATATACACCATGCACGAAAAAAAACGACCAAACGGATCACGACGCACAAATACACGGAGCATGTCGCGGTCTTGCATTTGTACCACGCCCATTCCCACATTGCGCATTTCGTCTTCTGTCGCTTGGAACAGCTCATCACGCGGGTAGTTTTCTAGGATATTAGCCAGCGCTTTCCACGCGTGTGATTCGCGATAAAAACCGCTGTTATCAAGGATACGGCGTACTTTATTACGCAGCACCGGAATGCTAGCGGTAGACTGGTTATAAGCAGACGATGCATAGAGCCCAGTAAACCGGTGCTCGCCGATCACATTACCGTTGCTATCAAACTTTTTGATCCCGATATAATCGACATAAGCCGGACGGTGAACCCGAGATTTCGCATTACTTTTGGTAAGCACTAACAGCTCTTTTTTCAGCGCTTCTGCTCGGGCTGACTCAGGCATTTCGGATAAACGCAGAGCCTGGGGGGATTTGTGCTTTTTAGCTAAACCTAGTGCGTCACAGTCACTGCTTGCGCGAAGCTCGTAATCGCCTTCAACCGGAACCAGGTCAAAGCACTTGTAGCCCATAAAGGTAAAGTTATTGTCCGTGATCCAACTTAGGAACTCGACAGCTTCTTGGCGGCGCTCATCATCAATCGGTAATTGGGTGTCTTTTAATGATGCTAATAGCTCAAGCATTTGCGCGCGCATTGGCTTCCAGTCGTTCACCACCATTACGACATCGGTCAAGGTTTCAGAGAGCTCAGATTCAAGTGCTGCCATCTCTGAGTCATCTGACATCTTGTCGATTTCAATATGGAACGTGCTTTGGAATTGGCCGTCCTCACTGCCAATGCCGACCACATCTCCCTGCTCATTCTTGCGCGCTTTGATCGGGCTATTCAGCATCAAGTGCGTTGTGATACCTAAGCGATTAAGGGCCATACGCACAGAATCGACAAGGAAGGGGGCATCTGGAGCGAGGATTTCAACAATCGTGTGGGTTGATTGCCATCCATTTCCGCTCAGGCTTGGGTTAAAAACTTTAACAAAGACTTTATCTTGTTCAAACGTGTTGAGATGGTGCCATAAGCTCATTACTGCACCATAAAGATCTGACTCATTGCGTTCCTGCAAATCGTCATCAGATACTTGACCCAATATCCTTTTGGCTAACGCATCGACAAGTGGTTGTTGAGGATCATCGAGTTTATCAGCGATGAGTTGATAAACCTTCTCAAGTAACACTGGTACTATAGGGTCACGCGAGGTCATTCTGGCACTCCGTTGTCCTTTTTAGAACATTATCATTGTGAGTCGTCATCAGAGGTAAACATTGCGTTAACAAACGCACTGTCTAGTGTAAGGCTTGGATAGCAAAAACGTTATAGATAAACGGCTGGATTTACGCGATTTTCGCGAGAATGTGACTGGTGTGGCTATTTAATTAGAGATTGGATGAGGCTTTAACCAACGCCTATTAAGCAACGCGCATTAACGATTGAAAGCGGTGGTGCGCGTCCGTCGTCAGTTTAAAACGCCCCCTAATGCCAAGCTGTGAAAGAAAAGGCCGAAAGCGAGACGCCGGGATTTGTAAGCGCAGCCCTTGGTCCGTGGTCACAACCACATTCGCAGCTGCACCACTGTAGTAATGCTGATACTCAGAATAGGCAATATAGACGCTAAAAAAGTACTCCATGGTTCACTTTTTAATCCGCTCATAAGTTTATTCGTTAAAAAGCCGCCCAACCAGGCGGCTTTTGAGGTTCACTTGTCGTACGTCTTGATTTTATCCCAACTTATTGGTTACTGCTCAAGTGTTTTTTCCACTTTTTCATACAAATCGTTCGCCAAGTTATCCATATCGGCGAGCTCTTGCAGTACATTACGCATTTGCTGTTGACGCGCTGAGTCGTAGTACGCCAGTTTCAATAGCGGATCAATCAAGCGCGACGCCACTTGCGGGTTAGACTGGTTTAACGTCACCAAGATCTCTTTTAAGAATCGATACCCTGCACCATCTTTAGCATGAAAACGTGCCGGGTTACGATTACAAAATGCGCCAATTAAACTCCGTATACGGTTAGGGTTTTTCAACGTAAATGCTGGGTGCGACATTTGCGCTTTTACTTGCTCTAACGCATTATCGGCTGGATTGGCGCCTTGCAGCATAAACCATTTATCCATCACCAACCCATCATGCTGCCACTGATCACTGAAGCCTTTCATCAGCGGCTCTCGGCAAGGCAATTGTGCACTGTTTGCTGCGCTCAGGGCTGCCATGGTATCTGTCATATTGTGCGCTTCTTGATAATGCTGCTCAACATAGCCATTGCCATTTTCTGTATGGGCCAAGTAACTCAAACAGGCATTACGCAAGGCACGCTCACCCATCGCTTTGTGTGTGATTTGATAATCCGTTTGTGCATACTGACGATACACAGCAGCAAGCTCATCCACCATATGATCAGCAAACTGCTGTTTAAACGCTGCCATCACTTGGTGAATAGCATCCACGTCGACCGTTTCAAACCAACCTGCTACCTCTGTCTCTGAAGGTAAATTGAGCACTTCAGCAATCAAGGCAGGATCGGTATTGTCACTCAGCAACACACCACGGAAGGCATCAACTACGGATAAGGGCACATCGATCGGTTGGTCATCTTGCACACGCGCTACATTCGCTTTGATATGCTTAGCCAGTAAGCTTTGGCCCGCATCCCAGCGCGCAAAGTCATTCCGAGCGTGCTGCAATAAGAACGCCAACTCATCGTCCTGATAATCATATTCGAGTTTAACCGGTGCTGAGAATTCGCGTAGTAGCGATAGGACCGGTTGCTCATCGACATGATCAAACAGATAGGTTTGCTCTGCTTGTGTGACCGCCAATACGTTAGAAACCGACTCTCCGTGACGCTGTAACTCAATCACACTGCCATCTTGACGGTACATTTCGATATCGAGCGGAATATACAGCGGCTGCTTTTCTTGCTGATCAGCCGTCGCCGGCGTGTGCTGTGTCACATGCAGCGCCAGTTGCTTGGTAGCCGCATCATAGGTGGATGAAACGGTCAGCACCGGTGTACCTGACTGGCTATACCACAGACGGAACTGGGTAAGATCAATGCCTGATGCCTCTTCCATCGCTTGGACGAAATCATCACAGGTCGATGCGGTACCATCATGGCGTTCAAAATACAGCTTCATCCCTTTTTGGAAAGCAGATTCACCGAGAATGGTGTGCATCATACGAATGACTTCACTACCCTTTTCGTACACAGTTAGGGTGTAGAAGTTATTCATCTCAATCACCTTTTCAGGGCGGATTGGATGAGACATGGGGCTTGCATCTTCAGCAAATTGCGGGCCACGCACGATGCGTGCATTGCTGATGCGGTTGACGGAGCGCGACCCCAAGTCAGAGGAGAACTCTTGATCACGGAAAACCGTTAACCCTTCTTTGAGGCTAAGTTGAAACCAATCCCGACAGGTAACACGGTTGCCTGTCCAATTGTGGAAGTATTCGTGGCCAATCACCGCTTCAATCCCCAGGTAATCGGTATCGGTTGCCGTCTCTGCATTGGCAAGCACATACTTGGAGTTAAAGATATTTAGGCCTTTGTTCTCCATCGCGCCCATATTGAAAAAGTCGACGGCAACAATCATGTAGATATCGAGATCGTATTCTAAGTCAAATCGCTCTTCGTCCCACTTCATGGCGTTTTTCAGTGACACCATGGCGTGGTCGGCACGATCTAAATTGCCTTTATCGACGAATATTTCTAACGCGACATTGCGCCCCGAGCGCGTTTCAAACGTGTCTCGCAAGACATCAAAATCACCGCCCACCAAGGCGAATAGATAGCTTGGTTTAGCATGGGGATCGTGCCATTCAACCCAGTGACGGCCGTCATCAAGATCACCCGCCGCCATTTTATTACCGTTACTAAGCAAATAAGGGTACGTCGCTTTATCCGCAATCACTTTGGTGGTAAATCGCGCCAGTACATCAGGACGGTCTAAGTAGTAGGTGATACGACGGAAGCCTTCTGCTTCACACTGGGTACAGTACGCACCGCCAGAAATGTATAACCCTTCTAACGCAGAGTTATTCTCCGGATCTAGCTGGGTTTGAATGGTTAAAGTAAAGGCGGCGGGGACATCGCGAATAATCAATTTACCCGCTTCTTCGCTGTATGCCGTCCAGGTGTCACCATTAATATCCAGGCGCACCAGAGTCAGATCATCACCATCGAGTACGAGATCCGTCGCGCGTTCATTAAGACGTTTTACCTGACTGACTGCTGTCACCAGGGTCTTATTCGGATCAAGATCGAACTCAAGATTGATATCCGTGATAGTAAAGTCCGGTGCGCGGTAGTCATCACGGTATTTGGCGGTAGGTTGTTGAGACATGTTATTTCCTTTTTATCGGGTGTACCTCAGCCAACGAATTGTATTCATTCGCGTTTAGGACGATGTGCATGCCATACCATACCGCGGCTGAGCAAAGATGACTATAGGTTTAACAGTTTGTTATCAAATGTTTGCGTTTACATTTAACGCGATGGCGACAAAGGATTAACGCCCGCTCAATGGGAGACAGACAAAGACACGTCGCTGTACTAAAAACAAACGGTAGTGGTTAAAAGCGCAACAAAATGTCAACGAAGCCTGCCAATCCATGCGGAAATATAATGTGACGACGGTTAAATTTTTTGAAAATTACGGTACTATGAAGCCAATTTCGTTTTGTAACCCGTAAGGCGTTCCTCACGCATGCACAATCCGATCATCACATCGCTTTTGGATACTGATGCTTATAAACTGAATATGCAGCAGGCTGTCTTTCATCATTACCCTGACGTTCATGTCAGTGCGGACTTTTATTGCCGCAGTGATGAAAACCTTGCCTATCTGCGCGAGCAGCTTATCGACCATATTCACCACATGGGGACACTCCGTTTCCAAGCGGACGAGATTGATTATCTCGCCTCGTTAGATTTGTATCAGGCTGATTTTCTCGCCTACCTCTCGCACTTCCAGCTCAACCCTCAACAGGTGACGGTGTCCATTGAAGAGGGACAACTTGCTGTGCATATCGATGGGCCATGGTGTGACGTTATTCTGTGGGAAGTGCCACTGCTTGCGATTATCTGTGAGCTACGCAATCGCGCTTGCTATCCAGAATTGGGAGTCGCGGATGCCTTAGCACGCCTTGACGACAAACTGGCACACTTACCGGTCGATGGCTACTCGGATGACTTCCATCTGGTTGATTTTGGTACGCGCCGTCGTTTTTCGCACGATGTCCATCAGGCTATCGTCACGCGTTTACACGCCGTTTATCCACCGCTAAAGGGGACCTCGAATTGCTGGTTAGCAAAACAGCTAGGGCTTCCTCCGGTTGGCACACAAGCGCATGAGTGGTTTCAAGCCCACCAACAACTGGCGGGCGATCTAGCAGATTCTCAACAGCTCGCGCTTAATGTATGGTTACGCGAGTATCCGAATAGTCTTGGGATCGCCCTTACCGACTGTATCAATATGGATGCCTTTTTGCGCGATCTTGATGCGTCTCTATCTCAGGCATTCAGTGGCTTACGTCACGACAGCGGCGATCCCATCATCTGGGGCGAAAAAGCCATTGCGCACTATCGCCACCACCATATCGATCCCAAAGATAAAACACTCGTTTTTTCAGATAGCTTGACACTGGCTAAAGCCATTCACATTTATCAACACTTTGCAGGTAAGGCGAGTACGTCGTTTGGGATTGGCACACAACTGACTTGTGATCTACCCAATGTGAAAACACTAAATGTGGTGATCAAGCTGACCAGCTGCCAAGGCAAACCGGTTGCCAAAATATCGGATGAACCGAACAAGGCGATTTGTAAGGATGAGGCGCATTTATCGGCACTAAAGGCCGCATTTAATTTGTCGCCGTGAATCACGGCTTTGGCCCGTAAAATGCCGTGACGATAACCGACTTTTACGGGCTGAACGATTCTTGACACTGCTATTCTTGGCGTTGCCGTTGTAATACCGCTTCCATACCAAATACATCATTGGTTAATCGCAAAGTATCAGCGGCCAGTTGGTATTGCGACGAATGACGCCCTTCTTTGTAAATCAACATTAAGTGATCCCCCTCGACCAAATAGACGCCTCGATGGGTCACTGAACGGCCACTATCGCCTCTTACTTGCATCGCAAACAAAAAGTCTGGACGCAACTTTAGCGACACACCGTCTACGTCTTCGCTAACATCATCACCTTCAATACTGTTTGAACGCCACAAACCACTCAGGTTGTCTGGAAGCAACTTCGTAAAGATAGCCCCCTGTAATTGCAACTGGTGATGATTCAGTTGATAAGCATGTACCTGATCCGTGCCATTCTCATCATAAAGCCTCAGTGTTTGCTGAGTAACGCTATATTGGCCGGCCGCTGTTTCCAGCTTTCCGTTACGACGTAACATATCGATACGAAATTCATAGTGGGAGTTAAAGGAGATATTAATTGCTTTATAAGGATGAGGGGTTGATGTTTCGCTTGCTTCACTAAACCAGTACCATTGCCCCAGCAGCAAAGGCACGTCAAAGCGCCCTAAATCCTCGCTATGCACTGGCCATGCCATAAACATGGCAAGTGTGATCCCGTAGAAATAACGCATACCTTCCCCCTACTGATGGTGATGCCTTATTACTAAGATTAGACCTAGTTCTCATTTTGAGTGAAAAAAAGCCCAGGTCGGATGACCCAGGCTTGTAGTGATCACAGTCGTGTCTTTTTCGGGCGCACTACTCGTTAAGAGATGACTTGTTAAGCGATGTCGTGAGATTAACCAGATCTCGCGTAATACTGGCGGCTTCGTCTAGGTAGGCATCGGGCTCTTCATACTCTTTAGGTACATCATCGAGTGACTTGAAGCGAGGCTCACCCATGGCTTCTTGACGTGCATTTAAACGCGCTAAGCGGTCTGCATCTTCGTCATCCATCTCTTGACGTCGTACTTTCTCATTTAAAGACAAGGTATTGTCGTCCTTCTCTTTTTGATAGCGCGCGATATCTTGACGAATAAAACCGAACTCTCGATCGTCAGCAATCCTTGCTTGATGACGTTGCGCGAGGGTATCAATCACTGATTCAGGCAAAGACTGTGCCTGATAATCGGCTTTTTCAATACGATCCCAAGGCAATGCATTGTCTTCCATACTTTCACCGGTTTCATCAGGCGATACAGGCGATGGAAACGCAATGTCAGGTACGACACCTTTATTTTGGGTACTGCCGCCACTGATGCGATAAAACTTTTGGATTGTATATTGCACGTAACCCAGTGGGTTATCGAACAAATCGTAAATATGGTTGAGCGAACGATGCTGTTGCACTGTTCCTTTACCAAACGATTGTTCGCCAATCACTACCGCTCGATCATAATCCTGCATGGCAGCGGCAAAAATTTCCGACGCAGAGGCACTATAGCGATTTATCAGCACGGTCATTGGGCCATCGTAATAGCTTTTGCCATCACTGTCGGCGTTGACTTTCACTCGACCGTAGCTGTCTCTTACTTGCACAATCGGGCCTTTGTCGATGAACAAACCACTGAGCGCCGTTGCTTCACTCAGCGCCCCGCCACCGTTATTACGTAAATCGACAACGATGCCACTGACATCTTTCTCTTGTAAGTTTGCCAGTTCTTTTTTGGTATCGTCGGCTAAGCCGACATAAAACCCCGGTACCGTGAGTACACCAATTTTATCTTCGCCGCGCGCGATCACTTCCGACTTCACCGCACGATCTTCAAGACGAATTTTATCGCGGGTTAACGTGACGTTGTAACTTTTAGCATTAGCGCCTTCAGGAAGAATTTTGAGTTGAACCTCGCTCCCTTTCGGGCCTTTGATCAGTTCCACCACGTCATCCAGACGCCAGCCAATAACGTCGACAACCGATTCGTCTTCCTGGCCAACACCAATAATGCGGTCACCTGGTGACAACTGTTTTGACTTGGACGCAGGACCACCAGCAACCAGAGAACGAATGACGGTATATTCGTTTTTAACCTGTAAAACGGCACCAATCCCTTCAAGAGACAGGTTCATTTCCGATTGAAATTGTTCGGCATTACGGGGAGATAAGTAGCTCGTATGCGGATCAACCTCACGGGCGAAGGCGTTCATGTAGACTTGAAACACATCTTCACTATGGCTTTGTGTGAGACGTTTTAACGCACTGTTATACCGTTTCCCTAGGGTGTCGCGGATCGCATCATCCTCTTTCCCTGCTAGGCGTAAGTTCAATGCGTCATTTTTGACTCGCTTGTCCCAAATCGTATCAAGCTCCGCTTGATTTGCCGCCCATGGTCGCTCAGTACGATCCAGTACCATGCTCTCATCTGCGGAAAAATCAAACGGTTTATCGAGTACTTTTAAAGCGTACTGATAGCGTTCAAAGCGCTTTTTGAGAACCCGGTTATAAATCGCATACGCGGCTTCTGTTTCACCCGCCTTTAATTGGTCATCTAAACGATCTTTCCAACGCGATAGCGTGTCGACATCATCCTGAGTCAAAAAGACACGGTTATAGTCCAGCGTTTCAAGGTAGCGTTTAAAAATAGCCGCTGAGAACGCGTCATCGAGCGTAAACTGCTTGTAGTGCGATCGGGTAAAACGAGAGGTTACCCGCTTAGAAGCGGTTTCATGTTGAGGTTCAGCAGAGAGTGAAGGTAACTCACTGAGTTGAAAATCGGCCTCTATGGCCTGGGCAGATGCTGCCAGCATGAGGCTGGCAGCAATCGCCGAAACGCGGCGTCGACAAAACATGCGTCGAGGAGTCTCCTTTAGGCGCTGAGGTGCTCCGCTTTTACTAACATAGTTAATCCGTTAGTTAGGCGAACCCGCACCTCATCCTTATTAATTTCAACAATGGTCGCAGGTAAATTACCATTGCCCATGTTCACATTTACGTCTTTGCCTACGACAACGTCGTTGGCGCTGAGTTCGCGACGTGGCTCACTCTCTTTCTTAGTCATTTTAGCGGGCTTTGGTTTACTTGTACGGCCTTTTGCCGATTGCGCTGCCGCTTTTTTGCCTTTGACTGGCGCTTTTTCACCGTTTTTCGCCTGAGACTCCGCTTTTTTCGCCTGTTGTTGCTTACGACGCTCAGCGGCCCGTGCTTTACTTTCTGCTAGAGCCTGAGCCGCATGATCAATATGCTCTTGCTCTAACTCGCCGCACGCATTGCCATCTAAATCGACGCGTGACGCACCGGGTTTCACGCTGTGCAGATAACGCCAGGAAGACGTGTACTGACGAAGCGCGGCGCGCAATTGGGTTTTGCTTACCTTGGGATCGCCGTCAAGACGAGTCGCAAGATCTTGAAAAATACCAATTTTTAATGGCTTGGCTTCGCCTTCAACAGTAAAACATTTAGGGAAACGTTCAGCAATATAGGCAATGACTTCTTTGCTGTTCGCGAGCTTTTCAGTATTTTCCATGTTTTTTCCTGGCCTGCTGCAGCAAAACTGCAGCAGCGTATCTACGTGTATTTAAGTATGAAAGTGGTGCGTATTATAGATACCTGATATTAAAAAACTACCAAGATTGGCGAAATCATAAGTGTTTTTGCATTTCTTTGACCAAGGTAGCCAGTCCATGCTCATCTTCTTGGTCAAATCGACCGATACTTGGACTATCAATATCGAGTACCGCATGCCGTTGTCCGTTTACCTGTACTGGCAGAACAATTTCAGCGTTACTGGCGGCATCACAGGCGATATGTCCTTCAAAAGCATGGACATCTTCAACTCGCATGACAATATCTTGTCGATAAGCCGCACCGCATACACCTTTATCAAAAGGAATACGAACACACGCGGGTTGGCCTTGAAATGGTCCAAGCACTAACTCGTCACCGTCATCCAGATAAAATCCTACCCAGTTGATATCGTCAAGTTGGCTATTTAGCAAGGCGCTCACATTAGCAAGCTTAGCGATAAGGTTAGGCTCACCTTCACATAAAGCCACCGCTTGTTGCGTTAACAAACGATAAAAATCCGCTTTGTTTTCCATAAATCACTGCATCTCAATCAACAAGACCATTACAATAGAAAGAATCCAAAGACATTTCAATTGAGTATCTTGATTTATGATCACTTGGCGCTGGCTTCTTGACCAAGCACGACCTCATCGAACGCGGCTAATCTGGGCAAACGTGGTCGCCATTGCTGCCACGCTCATCAGTGTGCCAATTCCGCTATTGATGCCATTGTTGGTCGACGAGGTGCTACTCGACAAACCCGATTGGGGGCTGTCGGTACTTAACACAATACTGCCACAAAGCTGGCAACAGGCTGCGTACTATATCGCTGCTGTCTTAGTGATCGTGATATTAATGCGCACTATCAGCCAAGGGTTGAACATCTTACAAGGTCGCCAATTTACGCTGGTGGGTAAAGCCATCACCTATAAAATCCGTCAGCACCTGATTGCAAAACTCGGCCGTATCAGCATGCGAGAGTACGAACTTCGTGGCAGTGGCGGGCTGACTTCTCACCTTGTCACCGATGTGGAAACCATCGATAAGTTTATCGGGACCACGCTGAGTAAATTTATTATCGGGATCCTCACTGTCACCGGGACAGCGGTGGTTTTGCTTTGGATTGACTGGCGATTAGGCTTGTTTATCTTATTGATTAATCCCATTGTGGTGGCGCTGAGTCGTGCCCTAGGCCAACGCGTAAAACACCTTAAAACGCGCGAAAACCGAGCCTTTGAACAGTTCCAACAGCGACTGGTCGATACCCTAGACGGATTATATCAACTTCGCGCCGCTAACCGAGAGCGGACCTATTTAAAGCAACTTGATGACAGTGCCAATGATATTAAAGTGAGCGCCGATAAATACGCGTGGCAATCTGAGGCGGCGGGTCGTCTTTCGTTCTTAATGTTTTTAGTCGGCTTTGAACTCTTTCGCGCGGTCGCGATGGGCATGGTCTTTTTTAGTGATCTTTCTATCGGCTTGATGTTTGCCGTGTTTGGCTATCTATGGTTTATGCTCGGGCCAGTTCAAGAGCTACTCGGGATACAGTTTGCGTGGTATAGCGCCAAAGCAGCGATGACTCGGATTAACGAGGTCTTGCAATTACCCGAAGAAACTCGGCGTCCAGAGGGGATCGATCCAGGTGAGCTCGTTTCAGGGAGGGAGAACCCGCAAGCAATCGATGTTGAGATAGATAATCTTCACTTTGCGTATGATGATGACAAAGCGGTTCTCGATGGTCTCACCATGCAGATCCCGGCCGGACAACGCGTGGCCCTCGTCGGCGCAAGTGGAGGCGGTAAATCAACCCTCATTCAGCTGTTGTTAGGGCTCTACTCTGTAGAACAGGGGGATATTCGCTTTAATGGCCATTCCATTCATGACATCAAGATGGATGCGCTTCGTCATCAAATTGCCGTGGTATTGCAACAGCCCATACTGTTTAATGATACCTTAAGAAATAATTTAAGTCTGGGGCGTGAGTTTGATGATGCGACGCTCTGGCAAGCGTTGGAGCGCGCACAGCTCGGCGATGTCGTGAATCAGCTGACTCAGGGCTTAGAGACCCCACTGGGACGCCAAGGGGTGCGCTTATCAGGCGGTCAGCGCCAGCGTGTTGCAATTGCGCGTATGCTGCTCGGCGATCCTAAACTGGTGATTTTAGATGAAGCCACGTCGGCACTCGATACTGCCACTGAGCACGCGCTGCATCAAGCAATGCAAACCTTTTTAGCCGGTCGTACGACACTGATTGTTGCGCATCGGCTGTCAGCGGTTAAAGAAGCCGATCTGATTTATGTGCTCGATGAAGGTCAGGTCAGTCAACAAGGGACACACACCGAACTGGTGAATGCACCCGGTGTGTATCAAACCTTATATGGGCAACTTCAACAGGTGGCAGGGAAATAATCGTGATAACGCAACCACCAGATAACACCCTGTCGGTATCTTATCCAAGTCAGATAAGGTGCCCGGGTTGTGATCAGGTGCTACAAGGCTGCCAAACGGGTTACGACCACCTTGCCATTTGCCCACGCTGCGCGACCAAACTCGCACAGGGTCGACGCTTATCATTTAATAGTGAAATCGCGTTAACCTTGACGATACTTATCCTTTTCTTGCCAGCCCATCTCCAACCTTTGCTATCGATAGATTTATTAGGTTCAACGATCAACGCCTCAGTATTGACCGGTGCTGCGCGCCTTTGGTCCGACTTTCCTTTTGTGGCTGCGCTCGTGGTGATTTGTGCCTCTCTAGGGCCACTTATCTTTACCAGCGCTTTACTCACTTTACACCTTGCACGACGACGTCAAGCGATTCGGTGCTTTCGTCTTGCGGTCAAGGTAGTTGACCATAGTCGTCATTGGGTCATGGCGGATGTTTTGATGGTCAGTTTGGCCATCGCTTGTTTTAAAATTCAAGACTATGCCTCCCTGCATTTCTCCATCGGCCTCGCCTGTTACGCGGTTATCCAGATCTTGCTCTCTGTGCTGCTGGTCAGAGTGAATACACAAAGATACTGGGATACTTTTTCTTTAGCTGCGACACCTTCGGACAATGCGTCCACACTCATTCGTTGTGGTCACTGTGGCTTAACACAGACCGCAGACCAAGGCGCGTGCCAGCGCTGCCACCAGCCCCTTTATCGGCGTGTCATTCGCAGTGAGCAAAAGACATGGGCATGTTTGATCACGGCCAGTATTTTTTTGTTTCCAGCCAACGTGTATCCGATCTCAATTTTATTTTCTAACGGTATTCGGCTTGAAGACACCATCTTCTCTGGGGTGGCGAGCTTAATCAATAATGGCATGCCTGGTATTGCCGTGATCATTTTCACCGCCAGCATCATCGTTCCAGTGGCCAAAATCTTGGGGCTAGGATTAATACTAATCAGTTTTCGGCGCCGCACTGCCATTACACCTCGTCAGCATATGTGGCTATATCGTGGGGTTAAGTGGATCGGAAAATGGTCAATGATGGACTTATTCGTCATTGCATTTATGGTGGCATTAATTGATCGTGGCCGCATTATGGACTTTACCCCCGGGCCGGGCGCCATCGCGTTTGGCATTGTCGTGGTATTAACCATGCTCGCCACCGAATTTCTTGATACGCGTTTGATATGGGATCATCATGAGCGACAAACAAGACCTACCCTCACCGATAATTAAAACCACCTATGGCCTGTCTCCACTATGGATACTCCCTATACTGGCGCTAGGTTTAGCCGCATGGTTGGTGTTTCAGTCAATCAATGAAGCCGGGCAACGGATCCAGATTCTTTTTAGTGATGCACAAGGATTAGAGGCTGGGCGGACCATTATCCGCTATCAAGGGCTGGAGGTCGGCAAGGTGCGCAATATTACCTTGGCTGACGATCTTGATGGTATTTATGTCGATGCCAATATCTATCCAGAAGCCACACAGCTTTTAACCTCTGGGACCGAATTTTGGCTGGTCAAGCCTCGCGCCTCCATCACTGGGATCAGTGGCTTAGAAACCTTAGTATCCGGTAACTACATTGCTTTGCAGCCAGGAAAAGGTGAGCCTCGCCTGACATTTACCGCACGCGACGAGCCACCGACAGATATGGCCGAAAAGGCGGGGACGACGGTGAAACTGCGAGCACCAACCCTGGGCTCTCTTAATGTCGGCTCTCCCCTTTATTACCGTAAAATTCAAGTCGGCGAGGTTTATAGCTATCGGCTCGACAGTGACGCGCAAGGCGTGACGCTCTCAGCGTTGATTGAACCCCAATTCGCACACTTACTAAAAGAGCAGACACGTTTCTGGTCGGTCAGTGGGCTTAAAACACGAATCGATGCTTCTGGCGTTGAACTCGAATTAGATAGCGTGGCAAGTTTAATTGCGGGAGGCATTGCGTTCGACTCTCCCAATAACAGCCCTCGTTCGGATGCGAATCAGCCATTTCAATTGTATTCGAGTCTCGCGCATGCCGCGCGGGGGCAAACATTAAACATCGCTTTACCCGCTGATCACGGTCTGCCGGGCCGAGGCACACGGATCACCTACCAAGGATTAGAAGTGGGTGAAATTACGCGTATTGAGATCACAGACAATTATCCTGGTCCTATCGCCACCGCCAAACTCGATCCCAGTATGACCTGGCTACTGAACAAAGACACGCGTATAAAAATCGAGCAACCACAAATTGGCTTTGATGGCTTGAAAAACATCGGTAACCTCGTACTTGGCAATTATTTATCGATTGAGCCAGGTTCTGCGGACGCAGATTCCGTTACATCGGACCATCTATTCACCGCTGCCAACCGCCATCAACAACGTAAACAACAAGACAATGCCTTAACCGTCACCCTGACCGCAGACGATGCCTATGGTCTCTCTCAACATACAAAAGTGTTACACCGCGGCATAGAGGTCGGCTTTATTGACCATATCGGCTTCAATAAAAGTGACAATGTCACGATAGATGTGGTGATCGACCCGCAATATCGTCACCTCGTCAAACAAGCATCGCAATTTTTCATCCTGGGCGGCATTACTGGTGAGCTAACGGGTAAAGGGCTCGACGTGGTTGTGCCTGCAATGGAACAAATTGCCGATCCGGCGCTTAGCTTCACCAGCGAGGGGGCGAAAGGCGCCAACGATACCTATCCGCTTTACACGTCATCCATTCAAGCAAAACATGCCAACCAAAGCGCACAAGGCCAAACGCGCTTTACGCTTGTCGCTGACCGCTTACCCAGTATCAGTGAAGGTAGCCCCGTGATGTATCGTAACTTTATTGTCGGTCAAGTGGAGGGTTACCAATTAAACGGTCAGAGCGTCACCATCGCCATCGCTGTCAATAACCGCTACAAGCACTTAATTCATCGCAATACAGTGTTTTGGAACCAATCCGGACTGGATATCAAAGCCAATTTACGTGGCGTTGAAATTAATACAGGCTCGGTCCGTTCGCTACTCAATGGTGGCATCGCGTTTGGCGACATGCCGGGGATCAGTAATCAACGCAACGGAGAGTGGAAGCTCTACCCTTCCAAACAAGACGCAGCCCAATATGGTGTTGATATTATGCTGACAGTCGACCAAGCCAATGGGGTAAAAGTAGGCAGTGCGATTCGCTATCAAGGCGTCGATGTGGGTGAAGTGATCGACATGTCGCCAGATTTCAGCCAGGAGAAGGTGCGTATACAGGCAAGGGTCTACCCGAAATATAAACGCGCATTGGCGCGTCAAGGGAGTTACTTTTGGTTGACGCAACCCGTACTAAGTCTGACCAAGACCGAAAACTTAGACTCTTTATTTGGAACTTATATCTCCGTCGAGCCCGGCCAAGGTGAGTTTTCCCAGCAGTTTGTCCTGCATGAGACGCCAAAGTATCCGCAAGGACTCACTTTGATATTAGAAAGCGATGCGCGCCATTCAGTGACCCGAGGTACGCCTGTGTTGTATCGAGAAATAGAAGTAGGCACTGTCGCTAAAATAACACTGGGTGAACTCGCTGATCGCGTTTTATTCGAGTTACACATTGCTCCCGACTATGCCTATTTAGTACGCGAGAACTCTGTATTTTGGAATCAATCAGGCGTGGATGTCTCGATAGGATTAACCGGTGCCGATTTAAAAAGCGGAACCATTGATAGTTTGCTAAAAGGCGGGATTGCTTTCTCAACCCCTGAGGAAAAGCCGCTTCAGCCTATCGCTCAGGATCAACAGCATTTTTTACTCCATGATGAAGGGAAAACCGCATGGAAAGCGTGGCGGACAACGATTCCCAAGCCATGATCCCCAGGGTATCGCGCGTCTGTCGCGATACCCTTTTATCTTCATTTCCACGCCCGCATTATTTTCTTCATGCGCTGGAAAATCACTAATGACAAACTACACTATAAGAAACAAAGTTGAATTGGCATCGGGCTCCAATGAGCCTTTTCCCTAAGCCCGGAACAGGACGTACCGGGCATTTTTTTGTCATGTTAATCGAACTTAGTTAAGTAAATGCCATCGTGTTCGATCCGGATTTGTCGCTGCTTATACAAGCCACCCAGTGTCTTTTTAAAGGTTGCCTTGCTCGTACGAAATAAAGCAAAAATAGCATCAGGCGAACTTTTATCATTCAGCGGTAAGAAGCCGTCTTTGTTTTCCAGCGTACGTAAGATTTTATCGCCTAACTCATCGACCCGGGCTTTACCTGGTTTTTGTAGCGATAAATCCATTTTGCCATCGTCGCGTACATGTTTGACGTAGGCGCTGAGTTTTTTGCCAATAAACAACTTACCAAACGCTTCAGCGCGATAAATCAGTCCCCAGTGTTGATTGTCGACCACACACTTATAGCCCAGATCGGTGTTATCCGTGATCAGTACCGTGACTTTATCTCCCTGTTGCATTTTGGGCTGTGCGTCGCTAATAAACTTATTAAATTTACGACTCGCCACAATGCGCCCTGATGCATTGTCGGTATAAACGCGCACAACATACGGTTTGCCCTCTTCCATACGCGTGCGTTGCTCACTAAATGGCACCAGCAAGTCTTTAGTCAGCCCCCAGTCAACAAACGCGCCCACTGAGTTCACCCCAACACAACGCAAGGATGCAAACTCACCCACTTGCACATAAGGCGTTTCGGTGGTCGCTATGATGTCATCTTCAGAATCGAAATAAATAAACACATCAAGGTCGTCGCCAAGCTGAGTATTCTGCGGTACATAACGCTTGGGGAGGAGAATATTGCCGTAGTCATCTCCATCCAGAAACACCCCAAAGTCTACCTGTTTGACCACAGTAAGCGTATTAAATTGGCCTAGTTTAATCATTGTCTCAACACGATAAAAAATAATGCCCCCAAGTATACGCAATTTACACGTAAGATGCGTTGTTGATCCGACGCGTCGCAGAAAAAATACCCTTACTTTCTGTCTCTTGTTAGTCGTCGTAACCCTGTTAGGCTGGCTAAAGCAAATAAGGGGGAAACATGGCAGTATTTAATGGCGAACACATTCGGTTTAGTTTTAGCCAGTTGGGCAGCGCATTCGGTAAGTCCGTTACACCAACGCCGCTAGATAACGGGCGAATTTTAACCTATGACGCCACCTTGGCGGAAAAACTCGGCTTAACCGATGCAGACATCAAAAGCGATACCTTTCGCGCGTTATTATCGGCAGAGCAACCCTTGGCCGGCCGCACGCCTTTTGCCATGAAATACACGGGGCACCAGTTTGGTCAATACAATCCAGCGCTCGGTGATGGGCGTGGCGTATTACTGGGCGAGTGGCGTGATAACAGCGGCACACTGTGGGATTGGCATCTAAAAGGGGCCGGTAAAACACCTTATAGTCGCCATGGTGATGGTCGGGCCGTGTTACGATCAACGCTCCGTGAATACTTAGCCAGTGCAGCAATGCGCGGACTTGGCATCCCAACCACGCACGCCCTCGCCATGGCCACGAGCGACACGCCCGTCATGCGTGAGCGAATGGAAACCGCAGCAACGTTATTGCGGGTGACAGAAAGCCATGTCCGTTTTGGTCATTTTGAGTATTTATTTTTTAGCCAACAACATGACGCGCTGCGTACACTGGCCGACTATGTAATTGCGCGTCATTTCCCTGAACTTGCCAAAGCCGAGCAACCGTATGCGGCATTGCTGCAAGAAATTGTCGAGCGCACCGCTGGAATGATCGCTCAATGGCAAGCCGTTGGTTTTAACCATGGCGTGATGAATACCGACAATATGTCGATCCTGGGCCAAACCTTTGACTATGGCCCCTACGCATTTTTAGATGATTTCAATCCCAGCAATATTTGCAATCATACGGATCACACCGGACGCTACGCCTTCAACCAACAACCCGCCATTGGACTTTGGAACCTCTCCGCATTGGGTTACGCATTCACGCCACTTCTCGACAGCGCGGTGATCAACGACATTCTTGGCGGCTATGAACATCATTTGCAAGTGGCATACAGCAAAGCAATGCGTGATAAATTGGGCTTATCGGACGCACAGCAGGGTGATAGCCATTTATTTAATGCGCTCTTTTCATTGCTTGAGAGCGAAGGGGTCGATTATACCCTTTTCTTTCGCCGGCTCAGCGAGATTGAAAACGACGCCCTACTCACCGCACCAAGCCTCAGTCAGTTTTCAGACATGATTGCCGATACCGACAGCTTGAGTGAATGGCTAAGCGATTACCATCAACGTATCCATCATCTTGATTCGCTTGAACGACTAAACCGTATGCGAGCAACAAACCCTGGATTTATTTTGCGTAACTCTCTGGCTCAGCAAGCCATTGATGCCGCAGAACAAGGTAACATGCAACCTACGCACGATCTTATCACTGTATTAGCCGCTCCCTTTGATGCACATCCGGCATTGGCCCATCTCGCACAACGGCCCGCGGAAGAAGACAAAGATCTCACCTTGAGTTGTTCATCCTAGTGCTGAGTATTAAACACACAGATTGATCAAGGGATTGAGTGACAGGGTCACATAATAACCTTCATTCAATCCGTCAATCATCGTCACGCGTAACCTGTTGGTAGGCGTGACACCTTGCCGCTCTGGAAGAAAAAATCCAACAGATATCACATTGATGCTTTCACAGGCCGCTTTTTTTGCTATCTTACTGGCTTCGCAACAGATAAAAATGTGAGGAAGGCTGTCCTCTATGCCACTGAAAACCGACGAGCTTCGAACCCGTGTGGTCGATACCATGCCTACGCCTGCAGAGGTGGAAGCTGCCCACCCCGTTACTGACAGTGTTGCTCACCACATAACCACCGCACGACGTGCGATTAGCGATATTCTCAATGGCCGAGACCCTAGACTACTCGTGATCGTCGGCCCTTGCTCGATTCACGATCCAGCCGCGGCCCGTGATTACGCAGCAAAGCTCAAAACCCTAGCCGATCAATACACAGATCAATTATTGGTGGTGATGCGCACCTATTTTGAAAAGCCGCGCACCGTTGTCGGTTGGAAAGGCTTGATCAACGATCCCCACCTCGACGGTAGCGGCGACATTCGTGCGGGGCTATTCACCGCGCGTGAGTTACTGCTCGATATCAATAAAATGGGTTTACCGACGGCGACCGAGTTTCTCGATATGATTACCGGTCAGTATATTGCTGACCTAATTAGCTGGGGCGCGATCGGCGCTCGAACGACCGAATCCCAAATTCATCGCGAGATGGCGTCAGCGCTCTCAAGCCCTGTTGGGTTTAAAAATGGCACCGACGGTAATATTACTATTGCCGTCGACGCGATTCGTGCGAGCCGTGAATCGCATTTGTTCTGCTCGCCGGACAAACATGGCGCCATGACAATCTATCGCACTGCCGGCAACCCTGACGGCCATGTTATTTTGCGCGGCGGACACCAGCCGAATTATCACGCGCATGATGTACAGGCAGCCGCGAACACGCTGGCAGGTTTTGGCTTACCTACCAAGCTTGTGGTTGATTTTAGCCATGGTAATTGCCAAAAGCAGCACCGTCGTCAATTAGAGGTGTGTGCAGACATTGCCGCGCAAATCCATGGTGGCGAGCAAGCGATCGCTGGCATTATGGCTGAGAGTTTTTTACAAGAAGGTAATCAAGCAATGGGGAGTGCCGATTCACGCACCTATGGTCAGTCGATTACCGATCCTTGTCTCGGCTGGGAAGATACCGAAAAGGTTTTGGCTCAACTTGCCAACGCTGTCATGGCGCGAAAAAATACATAACCATTGATTGAACATGGGCATGTCCAGAGCATGCCCCTAACTAGGATGAGACTATGCCTTCATTTGATATTGTGTCTGAAATTGACAAAGTGGAACTCAAAAATGCCGTTGATAATGCCAATCGTGAACTGGCAACACGGTTTGATTTTCGTGGTGTGGAAGCCAATTTTGACTTGGATAAAGAAGCGGTAAAAGTGATTGCTGAGGCTGACTTTCAAGTGAATCAAATGATGGATATGCTTCGCAGCAATTTGGCCAAGCGTGGTGTTGATGCCCGCGCGATGGATATTCAGGAAATGGTCCATTCCGGTAAGAGCTTTTCACAGCAGGTGAAGTTCAAAAATGGCATTGAGACGCCAGTGGCGAAAAAGATCACCAAAGCGATCAAAGATGCCAAGATGAAGGTCCAGACGCAAATTCAAGGTGAGCAAGTCCGTGTTACCGGTAAGAAACGCGACGATTTACAGGCTGTAATTCAATTGATCAAAGACAGTGATTTTGAGCAACCTTTTCAGTTTGAGAACTTCCGCGACTAACGGTTTAAGCCTCGAACTATCTAAAAGCGGGCGCCTGAAGCGCCCGTTTTTATTCTTTGTGATGCCCCGCGCTACTTGTAGTTATTTTTTATCTCATCGAGCGTGCCATCCATGATCGCCTGGTCAACGCCTGCTTGCAGTTTTTCAACATAGCTGTCTGGTGTATTGTTACTTAGACTGTAATAAAGCTGTGATTCATTTAACACATGCACCACCTCAAACTGGCTGGTATCGATATTACTCTGGCTCATGATATACGCACTCACATTTTCTTCATAAGCCCACATATCTATCCGCCCAGCGGCTAATTGTTTTGCCAACAAGTCCGGTTTCGGGGATAAACGAATTGATTTCTTGCCAACGCCCATCGTTTCTAATAGGTGTTGACCCACATCATCTCGTACCACGCCAACTTTGTAGTCAGCAAAGTCACTCGCGTTATTGATTGTTATCTCTTTGCTTTTTGGCGCCCAAACCACCACTTTGGTATCGGTAATGGGCCCAACCCATTTAAACTTATCTTCACGCTCTGCGGTGCGTGTGGTTGAAAAAAGGACCGTATTGGGTTCAGACAACGCGGTCGCATAACCACGCGCCCACGGTTGCAATTTCACTTGATCACGGCTAATTGACTCACCCGCCGCCTTAGTCGCAGCCTCTAGAAAATCAACGGCAATCCCTTTTAACTCACCACGCTCTTCATAATTGAACGGGGGATACACCTCTGTAATATAATCTAAATCGCTTAAATTAGCAGCGAGAGTCGTGGTCGAAAAAACCAGCAAGCTGGCGGCAATAAGTGACTTCATTGGACTACCTCTTTTTACCTTCCATTAAATGTGTACAGCCAACATCTTTATTATTAGCTTTCAATCAATTGCTGTCGGTCACCGAGTAGCAAGTTTAAACCGCACTGCGTTGTGGCCTACAGGCAAAGTGTAGACCCCTCGCTCTTCTCTTGCGCAACTTTGCTAATACCCACACCGGACATTGAGGTAAAAAAGTTGAATTAGGTCACCATTCATGCCTAAACTTTACCCTTTATTGCAAATCGCCTGGGGCTATCGCTACCTAACGCACAAAAAGCGTTCGGCAAAGGACATAAAAACGCCACGAAGGCACATGATAACGCCCAACATTCGTCATCGACCCAACGAAAAGAACCATCGAGTCTGATCATTCATGAATAATCAAAAACGTCCTCTTTATATCCCCTACGCGGGGCCAGCTCTGCTAGAAACGCCACTATTAAACAAAGGCAGCGCATTCAGTGTTGAAGAGCGTAAGTTCTTTAACCTTGAAGGATTATTGCCAGACGCGATAGAAAGCATTGAAGAACAAACCGAGCGCGCCTATCAGCAATACCAACGCTTCGAAAACGATATCGATAAGCATATCTATCTTAGAAATATTCAAGATACCAACGAAACGCTGTTTTACCGACTGGTATCGAACCACATCACCGAAATGATGCCTATCATCTATACCCCCACGGTTGGGGCGGCGTGTGAGAACTTTTCCAATATTTATCGCCGCGGACGCGGGTTATTTATTTCTTATCCAAACCGCGATCGTATTGATGATGTTTTAAACAATGCGTCTCGTCACAATGTCAAAGTGATAGTGGTCACCGATGGAGAACGGATTCTGGGATTAGGCGACCAAGGGATCGGTGGCATGGGCATCCCTATCGGAAAGCTATCGCTCTATACCGCGTGCGGTGGGATCAGTCCGGCTTATACGCTTCCCATTGTTCTGGATGTAGGAACTAATAACCCACAACGGCTCTCCGATCCCATGTATATGGGATGGCGCCACACTCGGATTAGCGGCCAAGAGTACGATGCATTTATTGAAGAGTTCATCCAAGCAGTACAGCGCCGCTGGCCTGAAGCATTGATCCAATTTGAAGATTTCGCGCAAAAAAATGCCATGCCAATCCTAGAACGCTATAAAGACAAGGTGTGCTGCTTTAATGATGATATCCAAGGGACGGCAGCAGTCACCGTGGGCTCATTAATTTCCGCGTGTAAAGCGGCTGGCACCAAGTTGTCTGAACAGCGGATCACCTTTTTAGGCGCGGGCTCTGCCGGTTGTGGTATTGCAGAAGCTATCATTGCACAAATGGTCGCGGAGGGCATTTCAGATGCACAAGCTCGCTCACGCGTGTATATGGTCGATCGCTGGGGTCTATTAGTCGATGCAATGCCAAACTTGCTCGACTTCCAACAAAAGCTGGTACAAAAAAGCGAGGCACTAGCGGAGTGGCAGCTAGAAGATAGCAACATCTCACTATTAGACGTGGTTCGAAACGCGAAACCCACCGTGCTCGTCGGCGTATCGGGAGCACCAGGGTTATTCACTGAAGATGTCATTAAACAAATGCATGCCACCTGTCCACGCCCGATTATTTTTCCTTTATCTAACCCCACGAGCCGGGTCGAGGCGACGCCATTTGATATTTTGCGTTGGACCGATGGTCAAGCGCTAGTTGCCACAGGAAGTCCATTTGAGCCCGTCCGTTTAGATAATGGCAAAACCTTCCCCATCGCACAGTGTAACAACAGCTATATTTTTCCAGGCATCGGGCTTGGCGTATTAGCCGTCGGGGCTTCTCGTGTTACCGATGGCATGCTAATGGCCTCATCGCGAGCACTATCCGAATGCTCTCCTCTGGCGAAGCGAGGGATCGGCGCCCTGCTCCCACCGTTGGAGGATATTACCCAAGTATCAAAACGTATTGCGTTTGAGGTGGCTAAAGAAGCGATTGTTGAAGGCGTCGCCGCCGAGCTCTCTGATGAGGCACTGAAAAAGCGCATCGAGGAGAGTTTTTGGTCGCCTGAATACCGAGCTTACAAACGCACCTCATTTTAACCAAAGACTGACAGAAAAAGCGCCTACTCAGGCGCTTTTTTTGCTACCATTCCACCTACTTGCCGCACCCGCTATTATCGAGTGCTGTCCGTCAAAAAAGGGATACAACGCACCATGGCTCTCCGGCGCCTCGTTCGTCAGGCGATAATCACATTGGCTATACTCACAGCCCTTACTGTTATTCTCATGGCGGCTAGCGATATCGCAATCACGCTTAACGCCAAAGGGCGTGTCTATAAAGATGTCGATGTCTTGCCCAAAAGACAAGTGGGGCTCGTACTCGGCACCAGTAAATATATCGGCAAAACCTCAAATCCTTATTACACCTATCGCATTGAAGCGGCTGAGGCGCTTTATCATGCAGGAAAGATTGACCACCTGCTTCTTAGCGGCGACAACGCTCATCGGTCGTATAACGAACCCTGGACGATGAAACGAGATTTACGCGAGAGGGGCATCGCGGAAGAGGCGATCCATCTTGACTATGCCGGCTTTCGGACACTCGATTCCGTTGTTCGCGCCAAGACGGTTTTTAGTCTTGCTCGTTTTACCGTCATCACGCAGCAATTTCATTGTGAACGTGCGCTGTTTCTTGCGGATGTAAACGATATTGATGCCATCTGTTACGCGGTACCAAGCCCCAGAGGCTGGGCCGGTACCAAGATCCGCGCCAGAGAAATACTGGCACGCACTAAAGCGGTACTAGACAGTTTTATTCTCAATGTGAAACCAAAATTTACCGGACCTAAAGCACCGATAGATGGCCTCTCAAACCGATAACTCCCTTCTGACGTTATGACCAAGCGTTCTGCCATCGATGCTGCCCGAATCACAATTTTTACATTGTTTTAATCATTTGTTTAAAAACCTGCCTGCAATCGATTAACACCCTGACCAATAAAGCGTATATTAGCCATCGCTTGGTAATCTGTTATGGCTTGTTTTTGCTTATAAATCCCCGTTATCAAGCGAATCACACAAATATTATAAATGAGTACAATACCTGATAACGTTTGTAAAAGGACGCCCTATGAACCTGCAATCCCTTTATTTACACTCCTGGAAGCTCGATCGAAAAGCCTGGATTTTATTGGCTGATATTGCGTTGTTTTTCGTTTTATATCACAGCTTACCTTTTGCCGCCGACGTAACAACTGGCCTCAGCTTACTGGTCTTTATCGCCGTGCTTTGGCTCACCGAAGCCATCCATGTCAGCATGACAGCGATATTGGTGCCGATCATGGCAGTGGGTCTCGGTGTGTTTGAAACACCGGCGGCGTTGTCAAACTTTGCTAATCCTATTATCTTTCTGTTTCTAGGTGGGTTTGCATTAGCGGCGGCATTGCAAGCTCAAGGGCTCGATCAAGCGATTGCCAATAAAGTATTAACCATCGCCCAAGGAAAAATGTCAGTGGCAGTCATGATGCTCTTTGGTGTCACCGCCGGTCTATCGATGTGGATCAGTAATACAGCCACGACAGCAATGATGCTTCCTTTGGTACTCGGTATCTTACATAAGGTGAATAATCAAAAAGATCATGGCACCTATGTTTTCGTTCTGTTAGGGATTGCTTACTGTGCCAGTATCGGTGGCATCGCGACCATTGTCGGTAGCCCACCAAATGCCATCGCTGCTGCAGAAGCTGGGTTGAGTTTCGCAGACTGGATGAAGCTCGGACTGCCTGTCACGCTTATCCTACTGCCAGTGGCTGTTGTTGTGTTGTATTTTTTAACCAAACCGAATCTTAACTACAGCTTTGATGCCGACAAACGCGGCTTTGAGTGGACCACGCCACGTTTAATCACCATTGCTATCTTTGCGCTTACGGTGTCGGCGTGGATCTTCAGTAAACCCTTAAATGCCATGCTCGGTGGTCTCAGTAAATTTGACTCGATCGTCGCGCTGTCTGCGATCGTACTACTGGGTGCTGCCCGAGTGGTAAAGTGGAAGGAAGTGGAAAAAACCGCAGATTGGGGCGTTCTATTATTGTTCGGTGGCGGTATTTGCTTAAGCAACGTACTCAAAGAAACAGGCACCAGTGTATTCTTGGCGAATCACCTCAGTAGCGCGCTGACCGGCTCCGGGTTGTTCTTTACCATGCTTGGTGTCGTCGCGTTTGTTATATTCCTCACAGAGTTTGCCAGTAACACTGCCAGCGCCGCACTGTTAGTTCCCGTCTTCGCGACCATTGCTGAAGCCTTAGGCGTGTCCCCCGTGGCACTATCGGCGTTAATTGCCATTGCAGCATCCTGTGCCTTTATGCTTCCCGTTGCCACCCCTCCTAACGCCATTGTGTTTGGATCTGGGCATATTGAACAACGTGATATGATGCGGGTTGGCATGTACTTAAACCTTGTTTGTATTGTGGTTCTTGCCATTTTTACCCGTTTATTCTGGTAATCTCGCTCACTACCTGGCATTTGCGCCAGGTAGTGTTTTTCGCGTCTTCTCGTCTATCAAAATTGTTTCAATTGAGTTTCAGGTTTACACTAGCGCAACGCTTAATAACCCGTAAACGACTATGGCATTTGCAGAAATTACTGGCTGGGGTAAATGTCTCCCGCCTGCTGTGTTGAGTAATGATGACCTCAGCACCATCTTAGAAACCAATGATGAATGGATCCGCTCGCGCACTGGCATCGAGGCGCGTCGAGTGAGTCATGTAGAAACCTCGGACTTAGCAACCGTTGCTGCCCATCGAGCCCTGGCGGCTGCAGGTATCGACGCGAGCCAGTTAGACTTATTGATTGTCGCGACATGCTCGCCAGATACCTTAATTCCTAACATCGCTTCAAAGGTTCAAGGAAATATTGGCGCCCTACGTGCAGCCGCTTTCGATATGAATGCCGCCTGTACTGGATTCCTTTATGGATTAGAAACGGCCACCAAAATGTTGCAAGCCGGCCATTACCAGCACGCACTGATTATTGGTGCAGAACACCTTACTTGGTACTTGGATTGGAGCAAACGCGATACCGCCGTGTTATTCGGTGACGGAGCGGGGGCAGTCGTGGTGAGCAAAAGCGATCAAGAAGTAGGCTTGTTGGATGCGCAACTCGGATGTGATTCAGCAGGAAGAGACGTATTAGCCATCCCGGCATTTGGCACCGCGATGGATCGTTTTGATCCCGACAATGGACATTTTTCGTTTGACTTTATCGGTCGCGATATTTTTAAACGCGCGGTGAAAGGTATGGGCTCTGCGGCAAATCAAGTGCTTGCCCGCAATCAACTTAACGCCGACGACATCGATCTTGTTGTTCCTCATCAGGCGAATAAACGGATTATTGAAACCTTGTGTGAGCATGCCGGTATTGAACTGGATAAAGCATTTATCAATATCCAGCATTACGGTAATACGTCTGCCGCAACAATTCCTATCGCCTTGTGCGAAGCGGTAGAACAAGGCGTCGTCAAGCCGCACAGTCAATTGCTCACCGCGGCATTTGGCGCTGGGCTTACCTGGGGCGCAGGACTGATTCGCTGGGGTGAGCGAACCACACCTATCGCGCAATCAAATGTAGACCTACCACCCACCGATAAAACGGCACTCGAGCTATTAGACGACGCAATTAATCACTGTCAAAAGTCGAATAAGTAGCAACGCGAGAAAGCTAAGATCCAAAAAGCCGACAATCAAGATGTCGGCTTTTTCTTAGCAGGGTTTCATTGAGGCATTAGGTTAAATGCAAGAATGCCGCGCCACGCACTCCGCCCGCATCGCCATGCTGTGCTTTGACGATATCAGGCGCATTTGCCGCTGACAGTAAATGCTGAGGTAAGCGCTCGGAAATGGCGTCATAAAGCTCATCAAAATTAGATAAGCCGCCGCCAAGCACAACCATGTCAGGATCGAACGCAGTTAAAATACCGCCTAAAGACATTGCCAACACATCAAAAAAGCACGCGACAAATGCCACTGCATCGGATTCACCCGCTCGGTAGTTTTCGATAATCTCAATCGCTGATAGAGGTTGATAAAAGTGGCCATACAATTGTTCGAATCCGCGCCCTGATAGGTAATTATCTAAGCATCCTTTGTTGCCACATCCACAATCAAACATCGGTGGGTGATCACCAAGACGCAACCAAGCATCAATCGGCATCCGCATATGACCAACCTCGCCAGCCATCTGGTTTTTACCATTGATCACCTTACCGTTAATGACTAAACCACCACCAAAGCCAGTGCCAAGAATTAAACCCAAGACTGTTTTCGCCGACTGCGCTTGCTCATCCCAGGCTTCCGATAACGCGAAACAGTTAGCATCATTACTGATACGGACTTCTCTACCAAGGCGTGCTTCTAAATCTGCACGTAGCGATTGTCCATTGGCTGCAGGCACATTGACGGTTAGAACCGTTCCATCTTCTGCTTGTGAGCCAGGAATACCAATACCAATGGTTCCCTGCCCTCCCCATTTAACATCGTGTTTTTCTACCAATTGGACGATGGTTTCAATCAACGCCGCATAATCCTGCGTGGGGGTTGGATGACGCTCGGTCGCAATACGATTGAGTTGCTTGTCAAACGCGCCGAACTCAATTTTTGTGCCGCCCACATCAAAGCCGTAATACATGGCTAAGTCACCTTTGTGTTTGTTTGTCGTTATATAACCAGATTATCCACCAAAAATAGCCTCAAGTCCGTGATTCTGGCCAAGTTTCGTTGTTTTTTAACCAAACGTTAGCCATCGGCATTTTTGTGTCTCTTACATTGAGCCTGGCGATGAAGAAGCAGGGACAACGCGTCTCGCTCTGGCAACGCTTYTTGTCGTTTACCCGCCATATAGCGCTCGCTAAACACATCAAACCACTGATTCAAATATGCGGCTGCCATTTGCTCTTGATTTGCGATCAGTGCCTCTGCAGCCACTTCTGCCGTTGCAAGCTGATTCTCGCCGTGAGCATCACGCACTTGATAGCGTGATAATGCCTGAGGTTGAATACTTAAAACCGGAAAACGATCAAGCCAAGGGCTCTTTCTGAAAATCTTTTTCGCTTCTCGCCAGGTTCCATCGATAATAATCAACAGCGGACGTTTACCTGACACGCTCACAGTCGGGGCACTCACGACACGCTCAGGCGTCGTGTACTGAGACGGGAAAACCACAAAAGGTTGATAATCGGGATGGGACAGAAGCGCTAACATCTCAGGGTCCGGCTCTGTTCGTGACCAAATAAACGCATAGGTATCGGCGATACAGTCAGCAATCAGCCGGCCGGTATTGCTTGGCTTCAAGACCTCATCGTCATACATCAGCAGCATAAAAGCGGCGTGTGTCTTGTGAGCCGTTCGGTGGGCGCAGATACAATAATGACGAACTAGCATGCACTGCTGACAACGATCAACCCCGGCACCACGGGCTAGATAAGGGCGGGTAGCACGCGAGAGGCGTGCTTTATAAAGGCGCTGAATCGCGTGATTCTGCTCTATTTTTGACATCTCTATTTTTGACATCTCTATTTTTGACATCAAAGTATCTAGGTTATTAGTGGCTGAGTACTAACGAAATTCAACCATGGCGCCATCAAATAAATTTTTGACTAGCGCCACATACTCTTCTAAAAAGCCCACTTGCTCTGCCGTGACAGGTTGCTCCCATCGCCCGGCTAAGACTTCTTCCATATCTTCAACCACACGATCGGCTTCACGGAGTATGGTAAACCTTAACGCGGATGAGAGCCCAGGGTTTTGCTCACAAATGGTCATGATGTTAGAGGCGACGAGATCGTGCACGATATCTGCAATGGTTTCATCGCCAATGGCTTCACCGGGTTGCTCAAACACGGTGAGATTGAACGCAAAGTGCTCGATCAGTGCCTGATACCCGTCTGAATCTACTACCATGGTTACTTGTCCTTAGACTGTTCATATATCGCTATTGTATCGCGAACATCCGCGATGTGCGCCCCCAGAGGACGAAATTAGAAAGCGAGTCACGCTTCACAGCACATCACGTGCTTTATACTGTTTCCATGCACCTTATACGATTCGATGCATCTTGTACTATTCGATGCACCTTACATACGATTCCACACGCCTTATAGTATAAGATAGCATGCGCAATAACACGTACTGGCTTATTGCTCGTGTACATACAGTGGCAAAACTGTGAACGGTAAGCCTTTCTTGCTTATCCATGCCACACTTTACTCATGCAAACTGCTGACCCACTCTTCTTTGCAGTATAGCTTTGGTTTGCAGTGATGAAAATAAACCACACACTGAGCTGTTTTCACGGATACGCCCGAATCAATCGCTCACAAGGATGTAGGAAAAAACCATGAAGGTAAACCGTCCGCGCCCATTTAGTAAGAGCATTGTCAGCAAAATCGGATTAATCATGACGTTTATCACGCTGATGGTGCTCGGATTATCGGTTTCAAGCTATATCATGCAAGAGCGTGTCAATCGTGATGTAGAGCGCGCTACCCATCACGAAATTCCCAGCGCCATTATTACGATGCAGATGCTACGTTCGGTGAGCGACATGAATGCTAGCATGCTTAAATATGTCATGGGACGGCACGAATCGCTATCGGTGTTTCTAGAGAATCAACAAGACTTTGAAAACGCGCTAAAAGAACTAAAAACCATCAAACCCGATGAAAAAAAACAACTCGAAAAAGTCAGTCAACTCTACGAACGCTTTCAACGCATCGCACATCAAAAAGTATTAACCGAGTTTGATCCGGTGGCTGAGCAATGGGCACGCAAGCAATTGATGCGATTATCCATTGATGTCGCTCGCCCAATTGATAACCTCGTTGCCGAACTCAAAGCCACCCAGGAGTTAAAGCAACCCGACAACTTAGCGGTATTACAATACCTCGACGAGCTCGTCGATGAAAACGGCGATATGCTTACCGAGCTAAATCAGTATTTAGAAGGTCGCACGAGTAGCCGTCAATACTTTATGGAAGATATGGTTACCTTTGAGCAATATTTGTCATTAACACAGTTCGAGCTTAATGACCCTGCCTCACTCAAAAAAATTGCGCGATTAAACAATCACTTTACTAGCTTTAAGCGCAGCGGTATTGCCATTTTTAACAATTACCAACCGAACGCCAAAGTCGCTGCCATGAAGGCAGTTCGCACGCTCAGCGATCATGAGTATCATGCGCTAGAGAATGCACTTTCCCGTTTTGCACAAGGCACTGGTAATGAAGTTACCCGCTCAATGACCGACTTACAATCTATTCTTCATTCCAATCAATTGAATCTTGGCTATTTATTGTTATTTATTTTGTTTGTCAGTAGCGGCATGTATTGTTATATTTATCAGTCTTTTACTCAGCCAATCGCCGCGCTGGCAGATTCGACGCAGCGACTGGTCGCGGGTGACATGACACCACCGTCTAGTCATTTTCMAGATAGAACCGATGAAGTCGGAAAGATTGCGCAGAGCTTAGTGATATTCCGAGCCCACATTATCTCGCGCAACCAAGCACGTGAGCAGTTGATAGCAGAAAAGGAACGAGCTGAAAGTGCATCTCGGGTTAAAGCGCAGTTTCTTGCCACCATGAGCCATGAAATACGCACCCCCATGAACGGGGTCATCGGGATGTTGGATCTACTGCGTCGCTCTTCGCTAACCCAATCCCAACACGGGTTGCTGAGCACAGTAAGAGAATCAGCCCTTTCATTGCTTTCGATTATTAACGATATTCTTGATTTCTCCCGCACCGAATCAGGAAAACTGCAGCTGGAGCAGGTTACCTTTTCTCTCTCTGAAACGGTTGATCAAGTGATGGACACGGTGAGCCACAATGCCAAAAAACAAAATGTGACATTGTCACTATTTATTGATCCTGAACTGCCTGACTCACTGATTGGCGATCCTAACCGGCTTAAACAGGTCCTTTATAACCTTGTGGGCAATGCAATTAAGTTTTCTGGCAGTCACCGTGACAAGCTGGGAAAAGTCGATGTCAAAATCACACCGTTCGACACAGGCACACCGGAAAAAACAGGATTGAACGTCACAATAGCGGATAATGGTATAGGCATCAGCCCCGACAAATTAGACACCATATTTCAACCCTTTAACCAAGCAGAATCATCCACTACGCGTGAGTATGGTGGGTCCGGACTCGGCTTAGCGATTTGTAAAAATATTATCGATTTACTCGATGGTGAGATAACGGTTGAGAGTGAACAGGATAAAGGAACCGAATTTCAAGTTCGCTTAAGTTACACCACTGACAGATTGGGTGCACCTTATCCTGTGCCACTTAGTCGTGACGATATCGACACACTGTTTATTTACCTTGATTTACCCGATGGCGAGCTAAAACACGCCATCAACCTCTATCTCAATCATTTAGGTATTGCACATGCGACAGCCAATCCAAACGAGACGCTTACCCTGCAACAGGAGGCATCAAGTACGCCTGCGCTTGTCGCTGCCAGACATGTTCTCTTGATCACTCAGGACACAAGTGACGAGACGCGTTTTGATGCGCTTGGGGTGAAACACATCATTGCGCTACGAGAGAAGCTGTCACTGAATACCCATCCTAACAAATACCTGGTCGAGCTTTTTGCCTCACCGCTCACTTATCGCCGCTTAGTGCATGGGATCCGTGTGTGTTTAGGCTTAGACAGCCCAGAGGTTAGCATGTTGGGGGAATCTCTCGAGCTAAATGTTCTCCCTGATATGCAAGCAAGAGAGCGCCATGGCAAATCGATACGTGGACATATACTGGTTGCCGAAGACAACCCCACTAATCAACGCGTTTTGACACAACAACTCCATTATCTCGGTTATCACGTTGTGATGGTTGATGATGGTGAACAAGCATTGCAGGCTTACCAAAGCACGCGCTTTGATCTGGTCTTAACAGACTGCCATATGCCCAATAAAGATGGTTATGCACTCACAGCCGCATTGAGAGAGCAGCAGTCATCCACGGGATACGTCCCTATTATCGCTATTACTGCCAATGCACTCAGTGGTGAAGACGCACGTTGTTTTGCAGCGGGTATGGATGATTATATCACCAAGCCCATTGAGTTAGAGCAGCTCGAAAGCCGCTTAAGTCACTGGCTTCACCAAGGTTCTCATTCAACCGCCGACAAGGCGCAAGAGGAAACGTCTACCCTCTCTGTGCAACACGAGAGCTCGCCAACCGTTTTAGATTTAAGTGTTATCGAACGACTCTATGCCGGCCAGAAACACGCTTATCTTGATATCATTGCGATATTTCGCCGGCGCAGTTTGCCGAGCATCAACACGCTGAGCCAGTTAGCGCCGCCGTTTACAGATTGGCAAGATATCAAAGACACAGCACATAAACAGAAGTCCGCGACAGGCAGTATTGGCGCAACAGAATTGCATCAAGCGTGCCTTGACGCCGAACATGCTGCCAACACACAGGACACACAAGCACTTGTCAAAGCGTTAGCGCAGATGCAAACGGCGATCATACGTCTAACTCGTGCGCTCGACACGCTTGAGACTTAATGTGTCCAACATCAAAAATAGTGAATCGGTGTGATCCCTTATCCGAATATCTAGAAAATCGGTGTACAAACCTCGCGTTCCGGTGCCACACTCAAGGTAAGTATCAGCAACCAAAACGGTAGTGAATAATGAGAAAAACCAAAGTTGTCACCTCCGAGGACATCCTGCTCAAACTGTGTCAATCTGCCACAGCAGTGTTAACCAAAGCCACGGACTCTCCCGTGCATCATGCCGCAATGGTGCAAAAAATAGTCAAAACCAGTCTTAAGCCGGATATCGGGTGTTTTGTATTATTTGATGGCGGCTTTTCGGGACTCGTCGTGATTAACTTCTCCTCACAAGCGGCATTAGAGATTTATCGCAACTATATGCAGCATATGGGGATCCCCGAAGAAGAGCTTGCCACTCAACATACAGCGGATGAAGTCGGTGATGTACTTGGCGAACTGATGAACCAAATCATCGGTGACTTCACAGGCAAGATTAAGCGCTCAATTCAGACGTCTATCACGCAAAACCAGCCGAAGATGATGGCGGTGAACAAAAATATCTCCGTGTCTGTCGACAGCAATATTGATAAACCTCAAGCGCGCCGGGTCAGCTTTACCACCGAAAATAATCATATTTTTTATCTAGAACTCGCGATGGAACGCACTGAATTCATTCAGCTGCAAGATTTTGAAGAAGGCGAAGAAGTCGACCCGGATTCTATTTTAGAGGCAGAAACCGTGCGTCAGCTGGAAGGAAAACCTAACGATAAAAATGAAAAGAAAGACAATGGCAGTAACGACTTGTTAGATGAACTCGGGATCTGAGCACGAACGCCCATATAAATTAACATCGAACTTAAAAATCAGCGAGTTACGCCTCAATTCGTGAACAAGTAGCCATTATTGTTGCTTGTTCGCGACTTTTTGTGTTTTACCCACTTAATTTTCGACAAAAAACAAAATAACATTTCATCTTTTCCCGCTAACAATAATATTGAATTTATCGCTTTTGTTTCATATAAGTTACAACATTGATCACAACCTCCCCGCTCTATTACTCGTTCTTAATCGTCTATGAGTGGTTGAATTTTAGGACTTATTTTTCGTAGGTGAATAATTCTGGGTCATTTAGACTGCGCAACAAAATAATAAGGCTGGCAATGATCAGTCCATTACCCTACTGGGCACCCTGCCCACCCACAATCATTCGTGAAAAGGTCGATTCATGAGTCCAGAACACTACCTACTCGACTGGCAAACCAGTCAAACTCACTCTGAAACCATGTATCCGCTGTTGAGCCAGCTCTATCGCCAAAAAGGCGTAGAGATTCAACTCTTTGGCCGTCAGCTTATCAACGCTAGTACCATTGATATTATTAAAGCTCACCGCGTCGCACGTCGTTACACTGGCGACACATTAGCCCCGAGCCAAACTCTCCCTTTAATCGAAGCGATGGCTGAGCTCGACCTGGCCCCGAGTAAAATTGATATTGGCCAGCTGGCGTGGACGTACTGGCAATCACATGACAGTGAGCATGGGGTTACTGATTTTCTTCATAGCCAATTGAATCACTTAATCGGCACTGGCAACAGCGTAGAGCCCAAAGATGTGGTGCTTTATGGTTTTGGCCGTATTGGCCGGTTACTCGCACGTCTACTGGTTGAGAAAAGTGGGCCAGGCTATCCATTACGTTTACGTGCGATAGTGGTCCGTGGTGGCAAAGAAGGCGATTTGGAAAAACGCGCCAGCTTATTGCGTCGCGATTCGGTACACGGTCCATTTAATGGCAGCATTACTGTGGATGAGACCCGTAATGCTCTGATCGCCAATGGTAATTTCATTCAAGTCATTTATGCCAATAACCCCACTGAGGTCGACTATACCCAGTATGGCATTCACCATGCCTTAGTGGTCGATAATACGGGAATGTGGCGTGATGAAGAAGGACTCGGTCAGCATCTTGATAGCAAAGGGACAGACAAAGTCTTGCTAACCGCCCCAGGTAAGGGCGCGCTTAAAAATGTGGTGTTCGGTGTCAATCATGATGTCATTGGTCACGATGACAAAATTATCTCCGCCGCCAGTTGCACCACCAATGCGATTACCCCAGTGCTCAAAGCCATGCAGGATAAATTTGGCATTGATAGTGGTCATATTGAAACCGTCCATTCGTTTACCAATGATCAAAACTTAATAGACAACTACCACAAAGGCGATCGACGTGGTCGTTCAGCGTCACTCAACATGGTACTGACGTCGACGGGCGCAGCAAGCGCGGTAGCAAAAGCATTGCCGGCACTAAAAGGAAAACTCACTGGCAACTCAGTGCGTGTCCCAACCCCGAATGTCTCGATGGCGATTGCAAACCTCAACCTCAATCACGCCACCAACAAAGATGAAATCAACGCGTACCTGCAAGACGTCGCGCTCTACTCGCCGCTTTCAGGCCAAATCGATTATACCCAATCCACCGAACTCGTCTCGAGTGATTTGATTGGGTCTCGCTTTGCCGGCGTGGTAGATAGCCAAGCGACGATTGCCGAGGGTAACCGCTGCGTACTGTACATTTGGTATGACAACGAGTTTGGATACAGCTGTCAGGTCATCCATTGTATGGAGCAAATGATGGGGGTTCGCTATCCTGTGGTCCCTCAGCCGGAATCGTTATCATAAACAACACAGCGTTATCATAAACAACAAAAGGCCCATCAAGGGCCTTTTTTACGTGCGCGTTTTAGGTTTGACTAAGACGACTGGGTTGCCGTCAATGGTGATGCTTGGCTCACCGGCTTAATGAACGCATAGACTAAACCTGTCACCAAGGTACCGGCCGTAATGGCGGCGAGATAAAGCAAGACAGGGCTAATCGCATTTGGGATGAGCAAGACAAACAAGCCACCGTGCGGCGCCATTAATTTCGCGCCAATCAACATTGAGATCGCCCCCGTTAATGCGCCACCGGCAATACACGATGGAATAACACGCATCGGGTCTTTCGCTGCAAACGGAATCGCGCCTTCTGAAATAAAGCACAGTCCTAAAACGAATGACGCTTTACCTGCTTCTTGTTCGGCATCGTTAAACTTGCGTTTGGCAAGGAAAGTCGATAAACCCATTCCTAATGCCGGCACCATGCCTGCAGCCATAATGGCAGCCATTGGCATGTAGGTACCACTTTCAATCAATCCAACGCCAAACGTATACGCGGCTTTATTCACCGGGCCACCGAGATCAAAGCACATCATGGCGCCGAGTAACACGCCCAAGATGACGGCATTGGTTGAATTCATGCTTTGCAAGAAGGTTGTTAAACTTTCCATCGCCACCGAAACGGGGCCACCTACCACATAGATCATCACCAAACCGGTAAATAAACTGGCCAATAACGGGATCACCAATATGGGTTTGAGCGCCTCCATTGAAGCCGGTAAGCTGACTTTGTCCGCAACGAATTTAGCGCTGTAACCGGCAATGAAACCAGCCAGAATACCCCCTAAGAAACCCGCGCCTGTTGAGGCTGCAAGCATACCACCGATAAGCCCGGGTGCCAGGCCCGGACGATCCGCGATAGAAAAGGCAATAAAGCCCGCCAGTACCGGGACCATCAGCGCAAACGCGCTACCACCGCCAATTTCCATTAAGGCCGCTGCAAGCGTCCCTTCTTCTTTAAACGCCTCAATACCAAACACAAACGAGAGCGCAATGGCTAGCCCCCCGGCCACAACCAAAGGCAACATGTGTGACACCCCGGTCATAAGGTGTTTATAAACGCCATTCCGTTCACCTTGGTTTGCAGTGCTATTCGCGGTATTGGTTTGTCCGGCTTGGTGAACATGGGCGTTCGCCAAAGCATCATCCAAACTTTGTGCCGCTTTTTTCAACGCGCTCCCAGTACTGGTTTTATATAAACGTTTACCGGCAAAGCGACTGAGATCGACCTCAATATCCGCCGCGATAAAGACAAGATCCGCTTGTTCAATGTCTTGGTCAGTTAAGTTATTTTTTGCCCCCACCGAGCCACGTGTCWCGATCTTAACCTGATACCCTCTCGCCTTCGCGGCTTCTTCAATCGCTTCAGCGGCCATGAAGGTATGGGCAACGCCCGTCGGACAAGCCGTGATCCCGACAATACGAACCGGCTGTTTGTCACCACTTTCACTGGATACGGAAGCCTCATAAGGCTGGGCCTGATTCGATACCGCCGTCAACACGGCCTGTGCGTCCACCATGACTTCATCAAGGCTTGCCTGGTAAACAGGTTTACCATTAAAGCGCGCCGTCTCTTTCGGATCGCCAACGAGCAGCACGCGATCGGCGTGTTCTATCTCTGCGGCTGACAATACTTTTGTCGATTGGACACTCGACTGACACTCTATTTGTGCCGTCCATCCTTTTGCATCGACGGCTTGCTCGAGAAGCCCCGCCGCAATAACGGTATTGGCGACACCACTAGGGCATGCCGTAACAATGACCAGATTCATACCTTCTACCCCACTTATGGATTGGTTTTTATTGCGCATGCACTGACAACTCAACAGGCGACACGCTGATTTGTTCGGATAATTGATTCACGTTTTCATGATTGTTCACCCCCACTCCCACTTGAGTGACGGCAAGCGCCGATATGGCAACGGCTTGGCGAAGTGCCGTTTCTTTACTCAGCCCAGCTTGACAGCCAGAGACCAGACCCGCGACCAAGGAGTCCCCCGCACCAACGGTACTCACCACCTGCTGGGCCGGCGCTACGGCTTTTAACCAGCCTTGATGATCGCGCCACAATACCCCATCGACCCCACGCGAAATGACCACGTTAGCGATCCCTTGGTTAAAGAGCTGTTCACCACGCGCTAATAAAACAGATTGCTCATTACTGATAGATTCATTAAGACACTGTGCTAACTCCGCTTCATTGGGCTTAACCAACCAAGGCGTTGCATCAATGGCAGCACGAAGCGCGTGTTGACTGGTGTCGACGACCACTTTTTTGCCCGCTTCTCGCAAGGTGCTAATCCACATTACCAGCTGTTCAGTGGTAACACCTGGCGGTAAACTGCCCGCCAATACGATCCATTCATGGCTTGCTGCCAGTGCGTGCAAGGTCTCGGTCAACGCATCAATATGGGTCGGGTCTACCGCCATGCCGGGAAAATTTAAATCCGTTACCCGGCCTGTATTTTCTACCAGCTTGACATTGGTACGGCTTACCCCTGGCACGCGCAAAAAGTGATCGGCAACGCCCTGTTCAGCAAAAAGCTGGGAAAATGGGTCTTGATTGTCTGCACCGAGAAAGCCAGAGACCGACACAGTGGCCCCTAAATCGCTTAACACACGTGCAACATTGACGCCTTTTCCTGCAGGATGCAGGGTATAGTTTTGCACCAAGTTGACATCACCCGGTTGCAATACCCCGACACTTCCTGTCATATCGAGAGCTGGATTAAAGGTGACGGTTAAGATGGCACTCATGCGTGTTCTCCTAATCCGTCTTTAATGGCATTCCCGAGTGCAGAAATCGCCTGCGCTGCATCCGAACCTTGCGCGGTAAAGTGCAATTGATGACCATGTTTTACCCCTAGAGCAATCACTTTCATCAAGCTCTTCGCATTGACCGAATCTGATTGGGTCGACGCATTGGCAACTTGAATATCCGCATCAAATTTTTTCGCGGTGTTGACCAACATTGCCCCTGGACGTGCATGCAAACCATGCGTATTGGTGATGGTAAACGTACCGTTTTCACCTTCTTGATTCGCTTTATCGGTCGCTTTTTGACGTTCATCGGTCGACGCCATCTCTGGCGCTGGCGATGCCCCTGTTGACGTCTGGGGAATGCATGCGTTGACCAGCGCCTGTGGCGAGAGGTCAATACAGGTCGCCAATTGATCGTCGGTTTTCCACTGCGTTAAGGTTTTCAAGACAGGAAGATGGGCCGCATTATTCGCTGCTATACACCAAAGTGCATTGACAGACTGCGCGTGATGCGTCAATGACGTTGCTGGCATCACAACGGATACGCCTGTTTGTTCAACGCCTTGATTAATCCCAAGCAGCCAATGCCCTTGACCCAAATGAATAGGATTGCCTGCCACTAACTGGCTCACGCCCTCGTGATTGATACAATGATGGTTTTTGAGCAGGCCGGCTCCCACCGCTTGGAGGGTAGTCATGTCTGAAGCTGGAAAGCCGCTCAGTATCATCTCTGGTTTAAAGGTTAGGCTTTGTGCACCGGTTGTTTCACCATTGAGTATCGCAACGACCTCTTCAGCACGCTCAACCTTTTGCAATGCTTCCTCAACGCCCTCTTGAGATAGCACACGGGTTAACTGGCGTAGAATACTTAGGTGCTCATCAGACTTAGCGGCAATACCAATGGCCACATATGCAAGATTTCCGTCTCCCCAATCCACACCATCAGGGAAATGAAATACCTGCACCCCCGTTTGTTTAACCTGATCACGGGTATCGGTTGTGCCGTGTGGAATGGCAATCCCACTGCCCAAATAGGTACTGGTTTGTGCTTCTCGCGCTAACATGCCGTCTTGATAGCCGGCCTCTACCAGTCCTTTTTGCGTCAGCAAACCGGCAATGGCTTTAATCGCGTCTTGCTTGGAGGCAGCATGTTGCTGCATATGAATATCTTGTGCGTTAAGTGCCAGCATGAGGGCTTTCCTCTTATTTTAATGCCAAGTGCAAAGGGTCAATGCCAAGTGCAAAGGGTCAGTGCCAAGTGCACGGGTTAATCGTTGTTTGTCACGCCAGACCACGCTGTCATGACAGTATATCGGGATCAGGGATTGGTCTTCATTCACGTTACGTCAGACCCTGATAATGTTTTTTTGTGTACAGTCTTTCGCTGTACCATTTGGCTGAATCGTTTCAGCTTTTGGCGGCAATTACCCGCGTTATCGATGAAATGAATCTCATCGTTACTGTCGATTCATTCTAGCTACGATTATCGAAACACGACGCAATAAATAACATTCGTGTGATGGTGACGCGATTTACATCCAAAGCTGAAACCTTTCAGCTTTAAGGCTGAATCGTTTTAGCTTATAATGCAAGCCTATTATTGATCGGGTATGTGCAAACTTTGATCGCATTCACAAAGCCATCAATAACGATCGGCGCACTAAGGATTCGTTTATGAAGCTAGATGAAATAGCCCGCCTTGCTGGGGTGTCACGCACAACAGCCAGTTATGTGATTAATGGTAAAGCCGACCGTTACCGGATCAGCGAGCAAACACGTCAACGCGTGATGGCGGTGGTCGAGCAACATAATTATCAACCTAACCGCGCAGCGACGGCATTACGAGCAGGCACGACCCATACACTGGGCTTAGTGGTTCCGGATCTTGCTAATACCAGCTATGCAACGTTAGCCAAACTCTTTGAACGCAAAGCGCATGATCAGGGTTATCAGGTGATTATTACGGGATCAGACGACGATCCTGAGCGAGAAAAAACGGTTGCACAGACGCTAGTATCCAGAAAGATTGATGCCTTAATTGTGGCCTCTTGTTTACCGGCCGATAATGCCTTTTATCCGAAACTACAGCAGCAAGGCACCCCGATTATCGCGATTGACCGTGGCTTAGATGCCACACAATTTGCGAACGTTTTAACGGACGATGCGAAAGGGGCTTATCAGCTGACGGATCGCTTGATCAGCCCAACCGATGTCTATCAAGCTGGGTTAATCGGTGCAGTACCGGCTCTGGCGATATCTCAAGATCGTGAGCAAGGTTTTTTTCAGGCATTACACGCACAGCACGTCGAGGGACAAGTACGCTATGGCAATGCCTTTAGCCGTTCAGAAGGACAGCGATTAATGACCGAATGGATAGACGCTGGGGATTTACCCGATGCGCTTTTAACGACATCGTTTACCCTTTGCGAGGGTGTGCTGGATGCGATTCGTCAGACCGGCATCGCCCCCACAGCCCTGTATTTTGCCACTTTTGGTGATAGCCGTATTTTAGACTTTCTGCCTTTTGGTGTGCAGTCTTTGCCGCAGCAATTTGAAGCGATCAGTGATGCTGCCTTAAGCCTTGCGGTGTCTGCCGCTCAAGGCGATAACCAGCCTGGCGTGATTACCGTCGAGCGTCAGCCAATATGGCGCCCACATCAAACCCAGGCCTGGGTTGGCCTCAATTAATAGCCCGTCGCTTCCATAAACCCGCGGCCTGTTGCGCTTCCTTGCACGCGCACTGGCCCTTCCCAATACGGCACACTCAGCGCCATCCAACTTTGCGCATTGAGTGGCTGGGTAGTGATGTTAATTCCTTCGTCTGGCACTTGTATCTGCCAGGCTATCGGCAAACTGATCCCCTCGCGCATTTTGGCATGGCTAATAGGTAGCATCCGAATATCCGATTGCGCTAAGGCCACAATGCGCCCATTTGGATACGTTAATGAGCCAAACATAAAGGGCTGACTGCCTCGGATTTGGGTGACCATTAACGCGCGACCATCGTCTAAATTAAGCCCGAACCAATCCCACCCGCTTTGATCCGATGCCATCGCACCGCTAGACCATTCTTTATCGAACCACCCTTTTCCCGAAACGGGTATTGTCTCACCGTCGATGATAAGCTGACCTTCAATGGTCAATTGTGGCAGAGAAAAGTAATAAGACGCTGACGGCTCATTGGCATGGCGAATACTGTATCCTTGCTCGCCCTGTTTCACGCGCAAGCCACCGTCAGCCACCTGGAGTGCGAACCCCAATGTTGCATCCTTATCGGACCATGATGCACGGACTTGCGCCGGTAAAGGTTGATCGCCCCCCTGCCATTGCCAATCATCCAGCCAAGCCTGAAATGGTGACAGTGTCACGCCAGTCTGACCAATACCACCACGGGCAAAACGCTCGGCTTCCCACTGTTGATCGGCACGCGTAATAGCAACATGCGCCATATAAAGCTGCTGGTTTGCCCATCCTGTTTGGTGGCGAGGACTCAGCGCACGGCGAAATAGGGTCCATTGCACACCGTATTCTTGTCCCGCATTATCCGTCAGTGTGGCTGTCAAATACCACCATTCTGTGGCAAATGCAGGATGAGAGGCCATATCCTGCGGATAAAGAGGTGTATAATCAGGCGTAACAGCGGCAAAGCCATCTTGTTGGCCAAACACATCAAAGCCATCCGCTAAGTCGGTCGACGATGAAGACTGTTTTCCCAACCCAATCAATACCCCCAACACCATCACTCCGATTAAGCCAAACACTACACGGCCAATAGGGCTTAACTTTCGCTGACTTGATCTCACGGCGACTCTCCTATTGCGCATCACGTAACGACGCGGCGGCTGTCCGCTTAAGCATACGGTAAACCGGCCACGCCCCGGCCACCATCAAGGCGAGCATTGAAAGGCTAATGGTCGTTGCATACGTCATTGGGAAAAAATTCATAGTCATTGTCCAACCAAAGGACGCTTTGAGAACAACATGAATTAACATGCTCGCTAACACCAAGCCAAGCGGGATCGCGATAAGGGCACTGACTAACCCAAGGATCACCAATTGCCCGCCCCCAAGAGCAATGAGCTCTCGCCCTGATAGGCCCAAATAACGCAACAAGCTGTACTGGCGTTGCCGCGATAGCTCCGTGGCTAACGTTGCGAAAAACAAGCCGCTAATCGCCACGATCAACATCAACACACACAAGCTTTCGGTGACAGTAAACGTTCGATCAAAAATGCGCATGGCATAACGCATAATGTCGGCTTGATTTTGCACCTGACCATTGCTCAGGCTAAACCGTGTATTCATTTGATCAACAAAATGATCACTTGGAGCTTCTTTATCGAGTACCACCGCCAACGATGGGCGTCCTTGTGCTAGCCATTCGCCCGCCTCACTATGCGTTGAAACCACCAACTGTCCGTAAGGATTACCGTAATCGTAATAGATCCCTGCCACGTGCCAGCGTTCGCCCATCGGTGCGGGCAGATTAACCATTTCACCAACACTTACGTCAAATTTAGCGGCGAGTGATTCACTTAACAGTACCGCACGTTGCTGGTGTAATTGTGACCAATATTGGGGTTGGGCCGATTTGACGGCTAACGATTGCTTTTCTAGCGCTCGATCACCAACCGATAACACCTCAAGGCGTCCTTGGGGCGCGACCAACTCACGTCGATAAGTGGCCCAAAATTGCGACACGTCTTCTTGTTGTTCAAGCCAGGATTCGATTCTGGGTAGCAAAGCATTGCCGGGTCGAACATACACATCCGCGGCTAACCGTTGCTGCAGCCAAGTTTCGGTGCTGGTGCGAAAGCTCCCCACCATGGTTTCCATACCTATATGCGCAGAAACAGCAAGCATAAAGGCCATCGCGGCAACACCTCGGTAGCTTAAACTGGCCGCCGCATCGGTAAAGAACCAACGCCAACGTGCGCCCGCATAGCCGCGCGCCAAGGTATGAAACAACCAGCCACAGGCATAGGGCAACGCTAGGGCGGCACTTAACATGGTTAATGCGATCAGCGTAAAGCCTTGCCATTGGCTACTTTCCCAGTAAGACACGCCCCAAGCTGTTACGCCCAATAGTATCGCGATGATCGCTTGCACCGCATACTCTTGGTGTGTCCCTCGAATTAGTGTCATTCTTTGGGATAAGCGCCCCGGCGATGTGTTAAGTAAGCGCACCAGCGGCCAGGCTGATGCCATCATCGCCCCTAAGATCGCGAGCAACAGACTCGCCAATCCCCATTGCCATTGCCAATGCATCACCAAGTCAATATCAGCGCCATACAAGTCAGACAAGGTGGTAGCGACGGCAGGGAGTAATTGATTGGCGAGCATCAAGCCCAGCACATTGCCACTCATCACGCCAAGTACAACCCATGCGAGAATCTCAGCAAGCATAACCCCAGAGAGTTGACGTCCATCAACACCGAGTTGGCGTAGCGCCCCCACCAGCGGTTGCCGTTGTGTCATTGAAAGCGAAATCGCTTGGTAGAAAATAAACAGGCCCACCACAAAAGCCAGTAATCCCATGGCAAGCAAATTAAGATGGAAAGCACGGGTGAGCGGCCCTAACTGTGTGGCCTGTGTTTTGGTCAATGTCAGTGCAGGTGGTAAGACATTGCGAATCTGCTGGCGCTCCGCTTGCGTTAAAGACCCACACAGGATGTCGGCGATACCGGCGTGTGGGGACAAGGTACGTAGCAACGCCATATCGGCAACTAAATACGTCCCCATACTCAGGGCATCGTTGTCGAGTACTCGCAAGGGACCAATAGCTGGATAATCAAGCAGATCAATCATTTGCCCATCTTTCCAGCCTTTATGGTTCGCCATCGCCTCACCAACATAAACCGGATAAGGCGACGTGATTGCATTGACCGGTGATATCCCCTTGTTTTCACGGCCGTTATCACCGCCACGTTCAGCTAACAGCGGCAACATGGCAATGGTATCAACGCCCATAAGATTGAGATCATCAAGTGACGGTGTCACGACTTGCAAGCGATCAACAGGAACACACTGCGTTAAGCCTGCCCGGCGTAAATCAATATAAAACGCCTGCGGCACACGTTGGGTCCGCTGGGTATGATGAATGCTAAACGGGTAAGGATTACTAAACAGCTTGGCACCTTCCCGATAGCTTTGCTGGGCGTGTTGGTTAATCGATAACACGCCAACAAGCAGAGCGACCCCAAGGGTTAGCCCTAGCCATACCAGCAAAATCTGAAAAGGATGGCGGCGATAGTGCCCCCATAGTGCATTAGCGACGGGCCCGAACACTGAGCACGCCTCCTTGCAGCCCAATGCTGCCCTGTAAGTAGCTGGCAACCGTATCACTGTGCGTGACCAATAAAAGGCTCGAGCCTTGCTGACGTGTCAACGTGGTTAGCAAACGCATGACCGCATCCGCGTTGCGCTCGTCCAAGCTACCGGTAGGTTCGTCGGCCAACAATAATTTGGGGGCCATGTATAAAGCACGGGCGATCGCGGCACGCTGTTGCTGCCCGCCTGACACTTCTTCCGGGTATCGATTTAATAGCGGCATTAAATCAAGCTGAGAGACAATTTGCCGCCACAAATTCGCATCGTCTTTGAGCCCTTTTAACTGGCGACAAAAGCGGATGTTGTCGGCAATCGATAGCGTAGGAAGCAAGTTGAACTGCTGAAAGATAAGACCAATGTTCTGACGACGGAACTGAGTACGCGCTCGTTCGGTTAACGCGTGTAAAGGGGTATCATCCAGCCAGATCTCACCGCTGTCGGGTTTATCCAACCCAGCAATTAAGTTCAGTAAGGTACTCTTGCCTGAGCCGCTCTCTCCCATCAGCGCAAGCTGGCTGGTGGAAGACAGCGACATCGCCGCGCCTTGAAGCACAGGATGAAAATCGCCCCCGTCCTGATATCCCTTGCACAGCGCTTTAATTGCTAACATGCCAATGCACACCCTCATAGTGTTTTAAAACAGCAATAAACGAGAACTAGGTCACACTGTTTGACTAATTTGGCAATGTACCCCAATTAAGAGGCTGAGAAAAGGGCAAAACTAGGTAGACAGCTTCCCATTGCGTCTTCTTTTCAATCAACGGGCATCATCGACAAGATAGTTTAGCCATACGCCCGATTTAACTCGAATGACAGAGCCGACCCATTTAACGACTTCTTCTGTCGCCAATAACGCATAGACCCAATAAACCGGCCATTCAAACACCACGGCAGCAGCGAGCACCACGGGAATACCGATCAACCACTGCGCAACAAAGTCTTGCCCCAGACAGTAGCGCACATCACCACCGGCACGCAGCACACCGACGATCATCGCCATTGGGATGGTTTTAACCACAATCAGCGCACACATTGCCCAATAGAAATATTCAGTAATTTGTGCCGTTTCACCAGTCAATGCGGGGAAAAACCCCAAGACCCAAGGTTTAATCAGCAGCATCACTGCGGCAATAAAGACGCCTGCAATCAAATTAAACACCGCCACTTGCCATGCTTGATGATAGGCGGTGTCGGTTTGTTTAGCACCCAGGTTGTTCCCCACTAACACAGCGGCAGCATTGGCTGTGCCAATCAGAAAAGAGAGCGATAACGACTCAACCGGAGTGATCACCGCTATCGCGGCTAGCCCTGCTTCGTTCACATGACCAATAATGGCGTGGTAAATGAACAAGCCGGACGACCACATTAAAAAGTTAAACGCAGTCGGCAAAGAAAGCGCCAAGAAGCGTTTTACCGCCACCAATGAGAGCGAGGTGCGCCATTCAGCAAGGGAGAAGGCAACAAGGTGTTGGCGACGGTACAAATAGGTATACAAGGCGACAACTTCCACAATACCGCTAAGCACCGTTGCCACTGCGGCCCCTTTTGAGCCAAGCTCTGGYGCGCCGAAGTGACCAAAGATAAACACCCAGTTGAGTAGGATATTCACACTGATCCCCACGCCACTAAAAAAAGTGCTGATCCCCGGTTTATGCATGGCACGCAGCCCCGCCGCCAGCCCTGACACACTGGCCAAGCAAAACAGCGATAACCCCGCGATCTGCAAGTAGTCTTGCCCCAAGGCAATCACCGTTGGGTTATCACTGGCAAAGCCAATAATGACGTCCGCATAGACCCAAAAAACAAAGGCACTTAACGCCGCAGTGGCATTAGTTAGGGTCACGGTCAGCGCAATTTTTTCTCGAAACCCTTGCCTGTCGCCCGCGCCCCAGTATTGCGCGACCAACATAGAGCCACCGGTCATCGCCCCAAAAATTAACAGGGTGGAAACAAACATTGCTTTCCCTGCAATCCCAATCGCAGCGACATCAGCCTCACTTAACTGACCGACCATCAGGATGTCGACCAAACTGCGGCTGGAAAACATCATGGTTTGGAGGGCAATGGGAATGGCAATTAACAGTAAGCGTTTTAAAAACACCACATCAAAAAAAGGACGAGAAACAGCGCTCACAACAGACTCCAACCGATAAGGCAACGCGCCTAGTTTACGTGGCTTTCAAACAAGAAAAAACCGCCCTCAGACGGTTTCTCAATGCTCATCAGCGGTATTCTTTCACCATAGATTGCCGCGGCATCACCATTAAGCAATCCGCATGATTGTCGGGCCAAAGTCGATATTCAGCATGATATTTAACGATCGACTTATAGGCCGTGACTTTCGTGGGTGCCAGTTTGGCTTGATGCGCCCAATTCATTACATCAATTTCTGGTCCACGCACATAAATGCTAAGAGGATGAGCTAAGTGCCCTTCTGCATTGAATGCCGCCTGAGTTGCCTCAGGACATACCACCAGTGAATGCTGTCCTTCAGAGACAATCTTGACCTTTCGATCAATCGGCGTCTGGGTGTGCAGCATCCAACCCGCCTCGCGGGCACTATCAATCATCTGTTGTAATTGGGCGTGCTGGACCGGGCTTGCCGGCTCATCGACCGGAAACCACTGCGTATAGAGTTGCTGAATGTGTCGAAATTCGGCCTCTAATCCGGCTTGAGTGCCGGCACTACGGGCACGCTGCGTCCAACGTTGCAAATCCGCTTTTACGCTGTGGTGAAAACGCTGTTTCTTAATCGCTTGCGCCACCCAACGGCCTAAAAACACCTCGCGAGCGGCTGGCGCATCAACCACTTTTTTAGCATCGATGGCGGCAGCTAACTCATCGAAGGCTGCAGCCATAACGGTTTGGATGGTGATGACATAACTCATGGTTCTTTACGTGCTAGCGTCCAGTAGAAAACGGCAGAGAGTATCGCACAAATCGCGATGGCGCCAATCATCCCCCAAGGTGTTCCATCAGAGACCACGGCAACGCCTGCACCGACTAGGGATCCAATACCAAAACGCATGGTACCCGCCAATGATGATGCAGTACCTGCCATTTGTGGATAGCACGCCAGCAAGCACGCCATACTATTACTGCCGATGGTTGAAATCACACCGACATACGTCATCACCGGGATCACCGTGCCCCAAAGCCCCATGTCTAACCATTGAAAAACAGCAATGGCAATGCCCGCCACCAGCTGGATACCCAACCCGAGCCGCAGCATCCAATGTGATCCCATTTTGCGGACCAAGCGCCCATTGATAAACGTCATCACAATCAAGCAAACGATATTAAGCGCAAAAAGATAGCCAAACATCTGGGCGCTGACGCCATAGTAGTCGATATAGACGAACGAGCCCGCGGTTAAAAACGAGAACATCCCAGCAAACGAGAACCCAGAACAAAAGATCATCCCTACCGCAAAGGGGGTTTTTAGCATGCGGGCATAGTTACGCAACGAGGCACCAATCCGCATGGGCGGACGGTTTTCTCGCGGTAACGTTTCGGGGATCCGAAAAATAATGCACAAGGTCACAAAGCAGGCCCATCCTGCCAGGACCCAAAAAATCGCACGCCAGTCAAACCAAGTCAGCAGATAACCGCCAATCATTGGCGCTGCCAAAGGTGCAATCGTCATCACCAACGTAATAAACGACATGGTACGCGCAAACTCTTCGCGCTCGAACATATCGCGCACCAAGGCTTGAATGATCACCGCCGCCGCTGCACCGGCAAAGCCTTGTGTGGTACGCGCAATCATTAATACATCAATATCTTGGGCCATCGCACTGACCACAGCGCAGATAAAAAAGAGCGCAACGCCACCAAGCATCACAGGTTTACGGCCATAACTGTCCGAAATTGGGCCGTGGAAAAGCTGTCCAATCGCAAAGCCAGCGGTATAGGCCACCAGCGTCGACTTTACCGCGCTACTGGGCGCGTTTAAATCCGCGGCAATGGCCGGCATGGCGGGCAAATACATATCGATCGCCAATGGGGTCAATGCAGCAATGGCCCCAAGCACCAGGATTAACAGCCAACTTAACTGCGCTGGGGACGACGTAACAGCCGATGATTGCGACATAACACTCCTTAACGTAAAAGACAGGAAAAAGGGAAATAACGTGAGATTGGTCAAAGTGTAACAATTTATTATTGCGTAGTGGGAAAGAATGTCTTTCTTTTCATCACCAATCTTTAACACCAGTCTTTAAAATCAATGTTCAAAACCCGCTTAAAAAATGACCTCGCTCACATTGAAAAAGCACAGCGAGAACTGTGCTTTCGGGTCGATCGTTGCCCTAGGTGAGATCTAAGGTGTCACACTTAATTATGCCAACAAGGCAATTTCTTCATCGGTGAGAGGGCGATATTCGCCAGGCTCGAGCGTGTCATCGAGCTCAAGCGCACCCACAGATTCGCGATGCAAAGCGTCTACTTTGTTACCGACTGCGGCAAACATACGTTTCACTTGATGATATTTACCCTCTTGAATCGTCAATAAGGCTTCATACTCACCCACCTGCTCGAGCTTAGCGGGCAATGTCGCTTGCTGCTCACTGCGTAACATCACACCCTGCTCAAACTGACTCGCCGTATCTTCACTGATCGGATCGGCTAACCACACCCGGTACGTTTTTGTACACTGATGCTTGGGTGACGTGATACGGTGAGACCATTGGCCGTCGTCGGTCAGTAACAATAAGCCTGTTGTGTCTGCATCCAGGCGACCCGCTATATGCAGCTTTTCTGCGTTCACTTCATCGAGCAAAACAAATATCGTGGGATTAAAGGCATCTTCGTGTGAACACACCACGCCCGCAGGTTTATGCATCATAAAGTAGCGTGGGCCAGACAAGGTTAACGATCGTCCCTCAAATTGCACATCCGCGGTTTTACCGACTTTGATGGCGCCAGATTTTACGATCTCACCATCGATGGTGACGCTTTCACTTTTCAGCACTCGGCCAGCTTGCTTTCGTGTTACCCCTAGGGTTTCACATAAAAATTTATCTATCCGCATATTACCATTCATTACACCTATATTTGCGACGATTATACGTCACATCGCCACGAAGACACAGATCAAGTTTCGCTAGATTTGGCGGCAAAACTGAAAGCAATAAGATACACTCACTCTCATTGTCGGTGACATGCGTTAGTCATAATGCAAGCACTACCAAACGCTTTTTGTTGAGACGCCGAGTCTGTCACATCGTGCTAATCGAAAAACGCACCGAGATTGAGCCTACCGGCTTGGCGAGTATGATACGGTCGTCTTGACCAATCAGTGATAAAAAGGAAACACCATGATTGTCTCTCTTCGCCGCCCCGACGTCGATACCCTGGAAACCTTATTCACACTCTCGCGCGAACAACATGAGCATGAGGCCTTGCCGTTTGATCGCGAGCCGGTGGTTTCTACCTTTAACACACTATTGTCACAACCCGAGCGTGGCGATGTATTTCTGATTGATGTTGAGCACGAAGGAAGAACGGATACGATCGGGTTTATCGTCTTAGCCTATAGTTTTAGTGTCGAAAATGGCGGCAGCGTCGGTGTGATCGATCAGTTTTTCATTCAACAAACCTGGCGCCGTCAAGGCGTGGGTTCGCAAGTGATCCCTGAGGTAGAAAAGCAAGCCAAAACAAGGCAGTGTGTGGCCGTGATTTTAGAAATGAACATTGGTAACAAAGGCGCTCGCCTGTTTTACGAGCAGTTTGATTACCAACCACGCCGTCAGCATTGTATTTTCACGAAACGGCTATAATGGACCGTGATTTATCGGTTAGGGATAAATTTATCGGTTGGGTATAAATAGTCTGTACCTGAGCGAACAAGTCAGTAAACTAAACGGCCTCACTTAGGCCGTTTTTTGATTATGTATACCTTACGTCCGTACCAGTCTGACGCTGTTAAAGCCGTCCTGCACTATTTTCGCCGTCATACATCGCCTGCCGTTGCCGTTCTGCCCACGGGCGCCGGGAAAAGTTTGGTAATCGCCGAATTAGCGCGTATTGCCAAAGGCCGAGTTCTGGTCTTAGCGCATGTTAAAGAGCTTGTCGAGCAGAACCACGCCAAGTATGAAGGCTATGGGCTCACCGGCGGTATTTTCTCCGCTGGTTTAGGACGTAAGGAATCAAATGAAAAGGTCGTGTTCGCCTCGGTACAATCGGTCGTGCGCAACCTCGACGCCTTTGCCGACCAATTCTCGCTACTGGTGATCGACGAGTGCCACCGCGTTCCTGACAACGAAGACAGCAGTTATCGTCGTGTTATTCAGCACCTACAACATGTCAATCCCGGCCTAAAAGTACTCGGGTTAACCGCTACGCCGTATCGGTTGGGGCAAGGTTGGATTTATCAGTACCACACCAGTGGTAAGGTCCGCACCACTGACACCCGTTTTTTTCGCGATTGCGTTTTCGAACTGCCCATAAGCCATCTTTTGGATGAAGGGTTTTTAACCCCGGCCCATGTTCTGGATGCACCGCTTCTTAGCTATGATTTTTCACAAGTCTCACGCACTGCCAGCGGCTACTACCGTGACGCGGATCTCGATAAGGTCGTCGCCAATGCCCCGCGTGCCACCCCGCAAATTGTCGAACAAATCCTTGAGTATGCGCGCCCGCGCCAAGGGGTGATGATTTTCGCTGCGACTGTCAACCATGCCAAAGAAATCATCACCTATCTTCCTAAAGACAGCGCCGCGCTGATCATCGGCGACACCCCTGGTCTTGAACGAGATCGTCTTATAGAGGCGTTTAAACGAAAAGCACTGAAATACTTGGTCAATGTCTCCGTTCTCACCACGGGGTTTGATGCCCCTCATGTGGACTTAATTGCAATATTACGTCCCACGGAATCAGTGAGCCTTTATCAGCAAATAGCCGGTCGTGGATTGCGATTAGCGCCCGGAAAAAAAGACTGTCTTATCCTTGATTATGCCGGCAATGTTTACGACCTGTATCAGCCCGAAATTGGTATGCCTAAACCCGATAGCGACAGCGAGTTAGTCACCATTCCTTGCCCTGCGTGCGGGTTTAACAATAGCTTTTGGGGCAAACTGGATGACAACGGCTTTTTGCTTGAGCATTACGGTCGCCAATGCCAAGGGTATTTTGAAGACGAGACCGGGGAGCGTGAAATCTGCGGCTATCGGTTTCGCGCTAAATTTTGCGATGAATGCGGCACCGATAACGATATTGCCGCCCGCCGCTGCCACCAATGCGACGCGCCGTTAATCGATCCAGATAAAAAACTGCGTGAGGCACTCAAACTCAAAGACGCGCTTGTGGTGGCGTGTGCCGATATGACCCTCACAGCGGGCAAAAACCGCTACCAAAAACCGCAGTTAAAAGTGACCTATCACACCAACGATGGCAACGATTTACACGAAGTCTGGCCACTTGCGACCAAGAAACAGAAACACGACTTTTTAGCGCGGTTTGTTCGCCCACATTTAGTCGATCGCCATCGTCCCTTCACCGATACCGCGCCCACTAAAGTGACAGCGTCACAACATCGATTTCGTCCGCCTGATTTTGTCATTGCACGCAAACAAGGCCGTTTTTGGCATCTGCGCCAGAAGATCTTTGATGTCGATAGTTTTATTAGCCAAGACAGATTGCAGGCGATGTTGGCACAAAGTCGTGGGCAAGCCTTTGCAGAAGCCGACTAACACGCGCAAGCAGGCCTTCTGCGCACCGATGACGCTTGTTTTCGCGCGCAACCAGTGCTACTATCCGCGCTCGTTTTTGGGTACTGAGTTAGGTCGCTACGCTCAGTGCTATTTTTTCACTCTAAAGAGAGTTATTAATTATGTTTAAATTCGAAGCTGAAGTACGTACAGAAAAGGGTAAAGGTGCGAGCCGCCGCCTACGTCATCAGAAAAAATTCCCTGCGATTGTTTACGGTGGCAACCAAGAGCCTGTATCTATCGCACTGAACCACCCTGTTGTGGTTAACCAAATGGATAAGCCTGAATTCTACGAAGGCATCATCCTGGTTATTGATGGCCAAGAAGTAAAAGTGAAGCCACAAGACATCCAACGTCACCCGTTCAAGCCAAAAGTTGAACACATGGACTTCATCCGCATCTAATCGCTGTGTCGATAAAGATGGAATGAGATCAGGCGTCCTCAGGGGCGCCTTTTTTGTGTTTAAACATTATAAGTAGCACGCTTTGCGTAACAAGCACTCCGGCCGAAGTCTTCGCTGGGATATTAGCTGTCATCAAACAGCGAAGGCTGATGTGGAAGAGTTTCCGGCTCTAAGGCGGTTTCCTGTGTCTGTTGGCGTTTGGCACGCATAATGCGCAAATAACGCTGGTGGCATAAGCGAACCACATTGCGCTTTTGCTCGTTGGTAAAGTCATACCAATAAAAGCGCTCATCGCGACTGCGAAAGCACCCTTTGCAGTAACCTTTGTTATTGACCTGACAGATGCCTTTGCACGGACTCGGCACCTCGAAGAAATCGAGCTGTTCCACGTCATCCTCCCTGCTGATTCTTTCATTCAAGCGGGTGGCAGACACAATTGCAAGTCGCGCGTTAAAAACTGCCCGAACAAGACAAACGATCAAGCGTGCTTAGAACAACCCCAGTTGCGGTAGCGCCAAGGTGTCGAACTCTTTATCAATAAACGGCAGGATGCCATCAGCAATCGGTTTAAGCTGTTTATCAATATAATGTTGATAATCCATCGGGCTACGCCGATACATACACGGCTCAGGCCCATTAACCGTGATCACATACTCAATCCATCCCCCCCGTTGGTACTGTTCAGGGCGGCCACGTTTTTGATTTTCACTGTCAGCCAGCCGCGCGGCACGCACGTGTGGTGGCACATTTTTCTGATACTCCGCAATCGGGCGTCGTAACCGTTTACGATACACCAGCTCTGCATCACGCTCCCCTTGTTGCGTACAGGCGACCACATCGCGAATAAAAGCATCGACATCATCACCATCAAACACACGTTGATAAAGCTGTTGCTGGAACTGTTGCGCCAATGGTGTCCAATCCGTTCTTACCGTTTCCAACCCTTTAAAGACCAAATGTGACTCACCGGTATCAGGATTAACGATTCGTCCTGCATAACGCTTTTTACTCCCGGTTTCTTGCCCACGAATGGTGGGCATTAAAAAGCGTTGATAATGGGTTTCGTATTCAATTTCCAGCAAGGATTCGAGACCATAGGTTTCCTGCAAGTGCTGAGACCACCACTGATTCACATGGCTAACAAGCTTTCGCCCGATGGCATCGGCGTCCTCGCTTGCTTTTTCTCCCCCCAATGACACAAAGGTAGAGTCTGTGTCACCGTAGATCACCTCAAAGCCTTGTGCTTCAATCAACTCACGAGTGGTCTTCATAATCTCATGGCCGCGCATGGTAATCGATGATGCCAAGCGATGATCAAAAAAACGGCACCCCGATGAGCCCAACACGCCATAGAAGGAATTCATGATAATTTTAATTGCCTGCGAAAACGCTTTTTCACCGGCTTTTTTCGCCCGATCACGCGCTTGCCACAACTCATCAATCAATGCCGGTAAGTAGTGCTTTTCTCGATGAAAAACACCGCCTCGAAACCCAGGAACCGTGTCGGCTTCCTGACCGGCCTCTTGTGCTTTTAACCCCTCGATAAGTCCAAGCGGATCAATAAGAAAGGTACGAATAATCGAGGGATACAGCGATTTAAAATCCAACACCAGCACTGAGTGATATAAGCCGGGTTTGGAGTCCATCACATAACCACCAGGGCTCGCGATCCACCCTTCGCTAGCTAGATTAGGCGCGACATAACCGGAACGATGCAAACGCGGTAAAAACAAGTTAGTGAATGCCGCTACCGAGCCGCCCACGCGATCGAGCTCTACCCCGGTTAAGCGCGAGCGCTCGATTAAAAAGTCGAGTAAGTGAGTGTGATCAAAGATTCGGTTTACCAAACGGCAATCTTGTAAATTATAAGTCGCAAGCGCGATTTTATCCTGATGAAACATGCGATTAATCGAGGCCATACGATCATGCGGATCATCAATCGCTTTCCCCTCGCCTAATAACGTTTGTGCAACCGCCTCTAGCGCCCAAGATCGGAACCCATACGTCGCGGTTTTTAGCGCATCAATCCCATCAATCACCACCCGCCCGGCTAAACTGATAAAGCCCGGCTTATTGCTACCACCATCACGCCAAAAAGCGCGTTCCCCGCCGCGACCAAGGCGTAAATCACGCTGGTAGCGTTGCGCGCGTTTAACCAATAGGCGAAAGTCAAAATCAATCACATTCCAGCCCACCACTACGTCGGGATCGTATTGTGCGAACCAACGCTCCAGGGCGACCAATAAAGCCTCTTCGTTATCCACCCACTCTATCCACGCCGGGGCATCGTTCTGAGGCGCACCGACCATGATCACGCGACTGTCTTTTTCACTGTCTAACCCCACCGAATAAAGCTGACCTTTTTGTGAACACTCGATATCCAACGAGACATGATGAAGCGTGGGCGTATAATCCGCTTGCTTCGCTTTGCCTTGCGTCACTTCTAGGTAGCCCTGACGTTGACGGGCCTGACCGGTGAACAACAAGCTGCCACAAATATAGCGCTCCATCAGATAACGATCGGCCAAGCGTAAATCCCCTTCATAAAGCGCAATAGCGGCCCCCGTTATCACCTTCTGGCCTTCTCGGGCACGTTTAACACTGGTGAAATAACAGGCTGCAACAGGCGTATGTTGGAAGGTTGTTAGCGGTACCGGTTTGCAATAGGCATTGGGATCGATAGCAGGTAATAACGCCTCCACCCGCGCTTTTTCTTCCAACGGCACAAAAAACACACTGTGCTGATCGTCAATACAAAGTTTGATCGGGCCTTCTGGCGTGGAAAGCCATAAAACAATGGTTGAGGTATGGCCCCAATCACGCTGCTGGCGCGTGATCACAAACCCTTGCTGCATATAGGGCGCGGTCGATGAAGTCACAGGCGTTATCGATATGGATCGTGTGAATGATAAGGACAGTGTAACAAACGTGGCTAATTACTGTGTAGATAAACAGTTTTGGCCCTCTTTTTACACACGTGACAGCCAAACAACGTGCTCCGCCGAGACGCCCATTATAATCTCGCCTTTGTTGTCGCTTGCGGACGCGATACAATGCGCGTTTGTTCGTTATCGGGAAGTATGAATGTCAGATCCGAAAAGCAAAGCGCTCAAAAAAATTGCTAAATGTCTAGAGCTCAGCAATTCCGCCAATGTCAACGAGGCGGCGCAAGCGATTAAAATGGCCGAGCGGCTGATGCGGAAGCATGGTCTCGATCAGGACGACATTGACTTCATCAGTATGGGTAAAACGCGCTCTGAGAAGCTGTTGCCAGCGTCTATTAACCAATCGATCTTAAAAATTATCCGCGGCATCAATAGTCGCTTTGGCGTCGAGTGCGTATTGGTCAACCATAAAGGGCTCAAGCAGGCTGAATTTATCGGTGATGCCGACCGGGCTATTTTCGCGGCGTTTGCATTTGATGTGGTGTATCGCGATATGAATGAACATATTGGCCAGTTTCGTAACAGCTTCGCAGGCTCAGGCACCAGCACCCAACAAGTCACCCGCCGTGTTCAGTCTTTCACGACGGGCTGGCTTGAGGGGGCACTCGACAAATTGCCACAGCTTGATGCCCGAGACAGCGACGATAAGATCAAAAGCTATATTGATAAAGAGTTCGCCAATATTGACCGCGAGACATTTAAGCAGCAACTCAAAGACGCCATGGCAGCGATGACCGATGACTACGAGCGTGGCATGAAAAAGGGCCGCGAAATTTCAGTTAGTCGCCCTGTAAGCGGTCAAGGCCAACAAAAGCGCCTAACAGATAACACAAAATCATAACCACAATTATGTAATAACCAACGCCCCTTTAATACTCTCTCATCACGTGAAAACGGCCGGCGATTTGTCCGGCCTCTGTCAGTATTTTCCCACCAATAAGACACTTGTGTTAAACACGTCAAATCATGGTCAAATCGCTTGTCGCCTATTGTGTTACACGCCTCTCAGGTCTAGCCTAGGATCCATGTCACATTATCTATGTTCCGTCTGCCCGACTCGCTGGCAGTTGCGATCGCATGGTCTAAGGTGACTAAATAACAAGCATTCACAATGCGTAAAATAAGATACTTCATATCCTTAATTAGGAGAGTGGCATGAAAAAAGTCGTGACAGGTCTCGGCCTCTTACTGGCCGTCGCACCCGCAGCTTATGCACAGCAAGACAGTGGTCTTTACATGGGGGGTCGTATTGGGCCGTCGTTTTTAGAAGATAGCTGTGTGTCTGACACCGACTGTGGTGATCAAGAGCTCGGGGCGGGTATCATTACTGGTTATGATTTCAATGACTGGTTTGCGCTTGAAGGCACCTATGATTATCTAGGTCGCTTTGACACTGAATTCGATACCTTTGGTAAAGCATCGGGCGATCTCACCGCGCTGACACTTGCCCCCAAATTGTCGTATCACGTTAAACCCGATACCGCACTGTACGGGAAAGTGGGCGGCGCGATGTGGAACTTTAACAGCAATGCCGGTGATCGCGACGATGTGTCGTTGATGGGCGCGATCGGTGTTGATCACCAAGCCACCGATAAACTCAACCTTCGCCTAGAATACCAACACATCAATGATATGGATGATGGCTATTTCTCAAGCGTTGATAATAACCTCTTCACCGTCGGGATGACCTATCACTTTGGCCGCACCGCCAGTGAGCCAATGACTGAAGCAATGGTTGAAGAGCCAGTTATGGCAGAGCCAGAGCCCGTTCAAGAGCCAGAGCCGGTTGCCGAGCCGCAATCAATTGTGCTCTCAGAGGCCGGCGAAACCGAAATGTTCGGCTTTGATAAAGCAACGTTATCTGAGCAAGCAGTCGCCTCCTTGCAGCCATTAGTTGACCGGTTGCTTAAACATGAAGAAGCCACAGCGACGATTGTGGGTCATACCGACAGCCAAGGGCCTGCCGCTTATAACCAAACACTCTCTGAAGAGCGTGCACAAGTCGTTGCGGATGTCTTCTTAGACGCGGGCATTGCGGCTGAGCGCTTAACCGTGATGGGCAAAGGCGAGTCCGCGCCAACCGCCAGTAACGAGACTGCCGACGGTCGTGCGAAAAACCGCCGCGTGGAAGTCACTTCGCCAGAGTTCGTTTATGTGGACGTGAATTAATCACATCGACGATCGCATCATATAAATATGCAAAGGCCACCGCATTGTCGGTGGCCTTTTCTTATCATGAACAATCAATGACTGATTAACCGCGCGCTGTAAAAGCGGTCAAGTGCGCCTGCATCAACCGATCGATGTCTACTCTATCTTGATCGCTCACTCCTGCCACCCGTGGATACCTTGGCTCGGCGCGATCGTTATGATAAGCGCCTTCCCATCCCTGAGTGGTGGTTAAAAACGCGCGGGCAAAATCCGCTGAGTAGCGTAAACAGCCTGCCATGACCGTATCGACATAGGATTGGGCAATCGGCTTGTCTACGTCTGGGGTACGCTGCGTATCGGCAACATACACGTACACGGGGCCATCAAGCGTCACGTCTTCGGGCAGAGTGATGTTTGATTCAGCTAACTGTAACCGCTGATAGCCTGCCTCTCGGCGATCAAAGTCGGGCAATGACTGTGGATCGATGCTGACCAGCACCCCATTACATTGACCTTCACCTTGTAACACCACCAAAGGTGAAATAAACGCCTCACTGACATTGCTCCAATGACGACTAAGCCCGGTCACGGTAACCGGGCACGTCCATCCAGATTCACCGGTCAGCGCCCGTGACGCCGGATTCATTAAACTCCCGTATCCAAATAGATACATGACGTTGCAAACTCCTTTATTGCATAACCTGACAGAACGGTGGTGGCTGCCTTGCTTTTTTCATACAAATTGCCAGAATATCCGGCAATGTTGTTAACAAGGAAGTCATCATGGAACCACTCAATAAGCTCGAAGCCCACTTCAAACGGCTGTCACATTTTCAGCACCTTGCCGCAATCTGCGGTTGGGATCAAGCCACCATGATGCCAGATGGAGGGAATCAAGCCCGTGCCGACGCGATGGCAGAGCTCGCGCTTTATTGCCATCAACAAAGCACCCAACCTGAGCTTAGTGACTGGTTAGCAGAGCTGGACGATAAATTGGAGCAACTGACACCGACGCAAAAAGCGAGCGTGGCAGAGATGAAGCGCGAGTGGCAGCAGGCCAGCGTATTGCCTGACACCCTGGTCAAAGCCAAATCTTTAGCGGGTGCCAAATGCGAGCATGCTTGGCGCCAACAACGTCAAGATAACGATTGGGCAGGCTTTGCCAAAAATTTAAAAGAAGTGGTGGCCTTGGCGCGCGAAGAAGCCCATATTCGTGCGGACCAAAAAGGTTGTGCGCCTTACGATGCCCTGCTCGACCTCTACGAGCCAGGAATGACCGCTGATCGTGTCGATGAGGTATTTGGTGCGCTTAAAGCATGGCTACCGGAGACCATCCAGGCGGTAGTCGACAAGCAAGCGCAACAGCCACCCCTTATGCCCAAAGGGCCATTTACCCAAGCACAACAAAAGGCCTTAGGTGAGCAGGTGATGCAGCAGTTGGGCTTTAACTTTGCACAGGGTCGTCTGGATGTCAGCACCCACCCATTTTGTGGCGGCGTGCCCACTGATGTGCGCATTACCACCCGCTACGACGAGCAAGATTTTACCTCGGCATTAATGGGCGTGATCCACGAAACCGGCCATGCGCGCTATGAACAAGGGTTGCCTAAGGACCTGGCAGGCTTACCCGTGGGCCAAGCGCGCTCGATGGGCGTGCACGAAAGCCAAAGCCTGTTTTTTGAAATGCAGCTGGCCCGCAGTGAAGCATTTGCTACCTTGATTTGTCAGCGTGCTAAATCTGCCTTTAACCGCCAAAACGATCCCGCCTTTCATGTCGAGAATTTCCACCGCGTGTTAACTCAAGTCGCGCCCGGTTATATTCGTGTCGATGCCGACGAGGTCACCTATCCGGCACACATCATGCTGCGCTATGACATCGAGCGCGATCTGATCAGTGGCAACATGGAAGTTGATCATATTCCTGAGCGTTGGGACAACGCCATGCAGCAATACCTTGGCCTCAGCACCGCCGGCAACTATAAAAACGGCTGCATGCAAGACATTCACTGGACCGATGGCAGCTTTGGCTACTTCCCCACCTATACCTTGGGTGCCCTGTATGCCGCGCAATTGATGCAAGCAATGCGCCAGCAACTGGATGTCGATGGCATTATCGCCAGCGGTAACCTGTCGCCCATTTTTGATTGGTTATCCCAACATATCTGGCAACGCGCCAGCACTACCTCAACCGACAACATACTCAAGGATGCCACCGGCGAAACCCTCAACCCCGCCCACTTCCGCGAGTATATTCAAGGGCGGTATTTGTAATCCGTGTCCCCAAGGCCAGCGATATTGGCCTTGGTTTTTTCAGGTTAATCTGTTAATTCCATCACACTTCTGTACAATGCGCGCTCAGCCATATTTATCTTTACACCCTCTCGCTTGGCCGTGAGTCAGATGCTTTGTTGGCATGACTACACGCCCTGGTTGAGCACATTCGCTAGGAACGTCTTTTGATTTCAATCGCCAATATCACCATGCAGTTTGGTGCCGAACCGCTATTCGAAAACATCTCTGCCAAATTTGGTAACGGTAACCGCTACGGATTGATCGGAGCCAACGGCTGTGGCAAATCCACCTTGATGAAAATCATGAGTGGCGCGCTCACGCCTACCGCAGGCAATGTGTCCATCACGCCAGGACAAACCTTGGGCGAGCTTAGCCAAGATCAATTTGCCTATGAGCAATACTCAGTGATTGATGCGGTGATGATGGGCGATCGCAAGCTGTGGGAAATCAAACAAGAGCGTGAGCGCATTTATTCTTTGCCGGAAATGAGCGAAGAAGATGGCATGGCCGTCGCAGAGCTAGAAAGCCAGTTCGCGGAAATGGACGGTTATACCGCCGAGAGCCGTGCTGGCGATATTCTGCTGCAAGCGGGGATTGAAGAAGAGCTGCACTTTGGCCTGATGTCGCAAGTGGCACCGGGTTGGAAATTACGGGTGCTGCTTGCCCAGGCTTTGTTTGCGAATCCTGATATTTTGCTGTTGGATGAACCGACCAACAACTTGGATATTCATACCATCAACTGGTTGGCCGGTGAGCTGCAACAGCGCCAGTGCACCATGATTATCATTTCTCACGATCGTCACTTCTTGAACGCCACGTGCACCCACATGGCCGATATCGACTTTGGCGAGCTACGTGTATATCCAGGCAACTACGATGACTTTGTCGCCGCATCTAGCTTGGCACGCGAGCAACTGTTGTCGAGCAACGCGAAAAAAGAAGCGGAGCTTAGTGAGCTGCAAGACTTCGTGAATCGCTTTGGTGCCAATGCCTCTAAAGCTAAGCAAGCCAGTTCACGCGCCAAACGCATGGAAAAGATCCAGCTTGATGAAGTCAAAGCGTCTAGCCGTGTGCATCCTTACATTCAATTTACCGAAAGCAAAAAACTCCACCGTCAAGCGGTCGAATTACGCGAGGTTGGCCATACCTTTGACGAGACAGCTTTATTTAAAAACGGTCACTTTTTGCTTGAAGCGGGCTCGCGCCTGGCGATCATTGGCGAAAATGGTGTGGGTAAAACCACCCTGTTACGTTGTTTAGTGGGCGAGCTTGCGCAAAGCGAAGGCACAATTAAATGGTCAGAAAACGCCGCAATTGGTTACTGTGCGCAAGATAACAGTGCCGAGTTTGATAACGATCTCACCGTGTTTGAGTGGATGTCGCAATGGCGTACGGCCAAGCATGATGATTTGATTGTTCGTGGCATTTTGGGTCGCTTGTTGTTCTCAGCCGATGATGTGAACAAAAAGGCCAAAAGCTGCTCAGGGGGCGAGAAAAACCGCCTGATGTTCGGCAAGCTGATGATGCAAGATATCAATGTGATTGTGATGGACGAGCCGACCAACCACATGGATATGGAAGCCATCGAATCACTCAATAAAGGCCTAGAGCAATTCCCAGGCACTTTGATTTTTGTCAGCCACGACCGTGAATTTGTTTCCTCATTGGCGACCGATATCATTGAGATCAAAGACCAGCAATTGATCCACTTTAACGGCAGTTACGATGAATACCTCGCCCACTTAGAAAAAGTACGTGCGGTGGCTTGATCATAAGACTGAGCCTGAATTTGCCGCTGATTGGCTTCCATTCAGCGGCAAGTCCCGCTATACCTAGAGTAACGTGCTTATTCTTTATAACGAGCGAGGGATCATGAAATACGCGGCCACACTGTTAACGCTTTCCAGTCTTCTTCTTACCACTCCGAGCTATGCCCTTTTCGGCCAAGGCGATAAAACCACTGATGTGATGACGCAAATGGCAACCCAATTTGCCGGTGATGAGGTGAGCCAATCTCCGCTCGTTAAATCGATCACTGAACAAGTGGATGTGAGCCCAGCTCAAGCAACAGGTGGCGCCGGGGCCTTACTCGCCATGGCAGCGAATGGCCTCACCGGCAGCGATCAACAAGAGCTTGCAAGTTTACGCCCTGATTTATCGTCGCTTTCGTCATTACTCGGAGACAATGCGAGTGCGGGTGGCATCGGTTCAATGGGTGATGTGTATCGTGCAGCAGAAAAACTTGGTATCGACGCGGCCACGTTAAAGCAGTTTGTGCCGGTTGTGCTCGACTATTTGGGCCAACAAGGTGCGAGCGATGGATTGCTAAGCTCGCTAACCCAACTTTGGCCATAGCGCGACGCGACTTAAACACCGATTAAATTACTCCGTCGCCGCATGCCTCGGCAGTTTAAACAACGACAACGCGCGGCAACCGCTGACGCGCGTTTATTTATCGAATCATCAAGCAAAGCGCACCGAGACGCGTTATCATAGTCGCCCTGTTGTTTAAGTTTGTATGATTATGCCTGCCTTCTCTTTCTCTGCGATCCCCGTTGGGATCCGCTTTATGCTTCTGTCTGCGCTTGGCTTTGCCTTGATGTCCGCCTGTGTGAAATACGTGGCTGTCAATGGTATCCCGGTATTTGAGATTGTCGCCGCCCGAGCACTGGTGTCGCTCATCATCAGCTACACCGATGTGAAACGTAAAGGCCTGTCGGTATGGGGTAACAATAAGCAACTCCTGTTGCTGCGTGGTGTACTCGGTACAGCCGCGCTGATGTGTGTGTATTATGCGGTCACGACTTTACCCTTAGCCGAAGCCACTGTTTTGCAATACACTCACCCGGTGTTTACTGCTGTGCTTGGGTTGGTGTTACTCAAAGAGCGATTACAAGGCGCCACGTTGGTGTGTATTGCGCTTTGTTTAATCGGGCTTTACGTGATGGTGCAACCTAACCTTAACGGTAATATTGCGGAGGCCTTGCCCACGTTTAGCGTGATTATTGCGCTTCTGGGGGCATTAGGTAGCTCAATGGCTTATGTGATTGTGCGTAAACTCAGCCGCACCGAAGACAGCTCGGTAATTATTTTGTACTTTCCCATGGTTGCCCTGCCTGTCGCGACCGTGCTGATGTGGCCACAATTCGTGATGCCAAGTTTATCGCTCACATTGCTATTGGTTTTAGTCGGTGTATTTACCCAGGTTGGCCAGTATGGACTCACCAAAGCCATGCAAACCCAACAAGCCGGTGAAGCGTCTGCTTATGCCTATATACAAATTGTGTTCTCAACCTTGCTTGGGGTATGGATCTTTAATGAAGTGCCCTCAATTTGGACCTATCTCGGTGGTGGGTTAATTGTGGCAGGCGCATTATTCAATGCCGTTGGTCATCGCATCTTTCGGCGACGTATCGTATAACACTCGCACATTCAAAGGTTTAATACGAGCAAAACTGGCCTCATTTGAGGCCAGTTTTGGTTTGCTGATCAGGCAAAAACGCGTTAAAGAAGGCTGAATAATTACCAAGTAGAAAAAAGGCTGTCGTGAGAATGTACGAGTGTGTCAGTGTTTGTCGGTAGATCTCGTTGCAATGAGAGAACGTATGAGCGTTTGGACAAAACCGGATTGCTCACTCGAGCAATCCGGTTAATAGTCATCGCCTGTCAATTAGGTACGAATATCCTGAATAGCACCGTTCAATGCGTTAACGTTATCTTTTAAATCAGACACAATCGGGCCCAGTTGATCAATCGCTTCATGCATATCGCTTGATAAGGTTTTTATGTTTGATAAATTGCTCGAGATTTCATCACTGACAGAAAGCTGTTCTTCCGTGGCCGATGCAATCGATGAATTCAGTCGATGGATTTCTATGGCCGATTCTTTGATCGTGCCAAGCGATTCGTTTGCGGTGGTCATATTGTCACGTGTCGATGCAATCTTATCTGCGTTAACACGAATAGTCTGTGTTGATTGTTCCGCCTTACCTTGCAAACCACCGATCATTTCTTCAATCTCTCCAGCAGATTTTTGTGTCCGTTGCGCTAAAGATCTCACCTCGTCGGCCACAACCGCAAACCCACGACCTTGATCGCCTGCACGCGCCGCTTCGATGGCTGCGTTTAGCGCTAAGAGGTTGGTTTGCTCTGCAATGCCTTTAATCACATCAAGTACATTACCTACATTAGTGGATTCATCGGCAAGCTCTTGGATCACCTCCGATGTCTTTTTGAATTCAGTTTCTAAACTGCCAAACTCGACCATGGTTTTATCGAACACATCTTTACTGGTGGTGGTTTCTTTCTCGGTACTACCTGCGTACTTTTCTGCCATGGAGGTGTTCTCCGCCACCGTGGCAAGGGCGGAGGTCATTTCTTCCATGGCCGTGGCACCCATCTCGAGCTCTTGGTTTTGCTGGTTAGATATTTTGGCATTTTTACTGGTAATATCGACCAAACTATCCGTAATCTGAGCGATCATATGATTAACGTCATTAATTTTATTAATCGTCGATGAGTAACTCCCGATAACTTTATTAACAGTATTACCAATGGTTCCAATTTCATTCTTTTTACTATCGTCGACTCGCAACGTAAGATCTGAATTATCATCTACTTTTTTTAGCGTGGATGCCATCTTATCGATTGGATTAACAACCGTTCGTTTCGTGATGATGTATCCCAAAATCGCAATTACGATCACCACTGCTAACGAGATATTGCCGATGAGCACCGTTTTTTTGACACTAGATGCTGCCTCGTTAAACTGTGTATCCGTTCGCTGTTCCAACGCAATAAAAAAGCTTTCGATGGGTTTCATGATTTTTGCTTTTTCTTGGTGATACTGCGAGCTATGCAATAGCTCAATCGCCATTTGTTTGTCGGGCTCTCCTCGAACGGTATAATTACCGCTGCTGTCCGGATATAGTCCTTTAACCGCGTTCATGGCTTTGACTTCCATATTCACCAGCCCATCAGAATTGGCCTGAGCCTTTTTGAGTAAATCAAACTCTTTCTCGGTAAAGCCTAAATCTCTCATCCGTTGATTTAACGAAATAGCTTGGCCATCTGGTTTAGGTTTTTGACCATGTTCTAACACTAAGTCCCAGTAGATCGTATGATAGTTAACAGGCCGAGGTTTCTCTCCATTACGAATAGCGAGGATATCCATGTACATCTTTTCGTACTTTTCATTGCCGGTAACTGTGTAAGTTCTGCCCAGACGCGTTAAGTCATCAGAGCTTTGTCTTAATTCATCGGCCGTTTGATAAGACTCGTATCGGATCTGGGCCATTTCATCTACTTTATTCATCAAGCCATTAAGCTGAATGATCGTAAAAAAACTCACCACAATACCTGCACCAATAATAAAAAATACTAATTTCATGGTGTTATTGATGTTCATACCCACTCCTACCACCTCTATCACATTTATATCTACTTAAAATTGTTCAATTTCAGCGTAGGACAGAATCATTTCATCGACTTTGAAAAATAAAAGAAAAAGACAAAAAAACCTCAAGCATCTGATTAATATAAAATTAAAGCATGATCTTCGTTGTCACAGGCATTGTTCTATCCCTGATATTGTTGAAAGCGTGCAACATCTCATAAAAATGTAACCCACTGATATTAACAATCCAAAAGAATGACGCCAGTCACTCTATGTAGTGCTCATTTCCCTTAAGGTTCGCCTAACTTTTTAAACAGGTACTCTCTGATGAAAAAAAAACGCACTCGCTAGTCTGATCATGCTCTCACTCTCGTTCTCCACTCTTGCCGCTGATGGGGATATGCATAATGTCACTATCCTTGGCACATCAGATTTACATGGCCATTTCATGCCATGGGATTACGCGGCAGACAAACTCAATATGCGTGGCAGTTTGAGCCAGATCGCGACCAAGGTAGCGGATATTCGTAGCACCAACAAAAACGTCATCATGGTCGATGCGGGTGACACCATTCAAGGTAACTTTGTCGAGACGTTTAAGGATGAAGCGACAAGTCCAATGATGCTTGGTTTTAACCAAATGGATTATGATGTATGGGTCATGGGTAACCACGAGTTTGATTTTGGCTTGGATGTTTTGCAGCGCTCGCTCGATCAATTTGAGGGACAATCACTCGGCGGCAATATTAAACGACCTGACGGCAACCCTTTTTTACCCGCTCATACCATCATCGAGCGAAATGGCATCAAAGTGGGTGTAATTGGTATGGATACACCGATGACACAAGTTTTTGCCGAAGGCACCGGGCGACTCGAAGGCGTGACCTTTACCAACCCTTCACTGGAAGTTAAAAAAGTGGTCGAGACACTCAAAAATGATGTCGACGCTCTTATCTTAGTCGCCCACATGGGCCTGGATAATGAAAACGACATTGCGAATACCGGGGTCACAGATATTGCCAATGCCAATCCAGAACTTGATGCGATTGTCGCCGGCCATATGCATACTCGCATTGATAAAGCAGTTGTTAATGGTGTGATCGTGACTGAGCCGGATAAATACGGTCGTGCTCTATCTCGTATTGATCTCTCGTTTGAGGAAAAAAACGGTCAATACACATTGGTTAACAAAGATAGTTTTACTTATAAAATTAAAGGCACAGCGTCAGATCCAGAAATGGAAACCTTGTACCAGCCTTACCACCAACGCCTTCGTGCGATGGCAAACCGCGAAGTCGCGGAATTAAGAGGGGTGGATTTGGTCCCCCAGAATGAGATCCGAGGGATCCCGCAAGTTCACATTCAAGATACTGGCATTAGTGCACTGTTCCAAGAAGCCAGTTTTTTCTATGCACCAAAAGCCAACGTGATTGCTCTGCAAATTGATAATGACAATGCCGAGCTAAACGTCGGTCCGATTAAAGCAAAAGATATCGCCTATAACTATCAATATGCTGGCGGCGAAATTACTGTCTATCAAATGACCGGAGCAGATCTACGCAAATATATGGAATGGTCCGCTGACTATTTCAACTCAGTCAAACCGGGTGATGTCACCTATAGCTTTAACCCTGAACGTCGCGCATCGAAATACTCAACCAATGACTTTTTTGCGGGAGTCACCTATACCATTGATCTTACTCAACCGGCAGGAAAACGCATAACAGATTTAGCCTTTGCTGATGGACAGCCAATTACCGATACAACCGAGATAAACCTCGGGATGAATAGTTATCGAATGGGGCACCTGACCAAAGCAGGTGGCGCGTTAGAAGGAAAAGATTTTCCGGTGCTGTTCGACTCAGAACAAGCTTATGGTGAAGAAGAAGGTACCATCAGAAATATGACTATTCGCTATCTAACAGAGGAAAAAGGTGGCGTTTATACCGGCAAACCTATGGCTCGCTGGCAGTTAAAAGGTCTAGATATTGACACTAACACACGCAATATCATTAAAGATTTGGTCAACAGCAAGCAAATTGATGTACCAAGTAGCGACGACGGGCGTTATACCAACGTTGCTGCGATCAACGTAAAAGGCTTACGTTTTAACACCAAAGAAGAAAAAGCCGAAGCACTGGCCGTTCGTGAAGCAAAACTCGCTACGGCAACAGGCACAGAGAAAGAAAACCTTGAACGAGAAATCGTCATCATCAACGCGCTGAACTAGGCTCGCTGGTATAGCTTATGCGGTCGGTAACACCCCGGCCGCATACACCCCTGCCCATGATCAAGAATTATCACGATATAAGCCGTGCGCAGTGCAACTGGCGCAGTGCAACTGGCGCAGTGCAACTGGCGCATTACGCCAGGCACGCAGCCTTAAACAAATTGCAAGGCGCGACATTTTGTCGCATAATGACTTGTACAGACATATAAGCGAGGTAATGAATCATGCCAACCAGTGTACGGTTAGATGATGAGTTTGTGTCAGATGTAAAAGTGCATGCAGAAGCTGAAATGCGCTCTGTGCCCAAGCAAATTGAGTATTGGGCAAAAATTGGGAAAATCATGACTGAGAACCCTGATTTACCCTATAGCTTTGTGCAAGAAGCCCTGATTGCATCTGAAGAAGTCAAACTTGGTAAGGTAAAACGTTATGAGCGACGGACCCCACGACAATCAGATTGATGTTTTCGTCTCTCGTGTTTTTGAAAAGCAGATGAACAAGCTGTCCGACGCGCAATGTGAAGTGGTCGAGGACGAGATAGACAGAATCATTGAAGAGCCCACGCTCGGCACCCAGAAAAAAGGCGATCTCTCTTATCTTTGGGTGCACAAGTTCAAGCTCGACAGGCAAGAGGTGTTGCTTGGCTACGCTTGGGTTGAAAACAAACTCGAGCTCTACCTGCTTAATATTAGCTCGCACGAGAATTTCTACGCGACGATGAAAAAGCGCAGAAAAGCGGATTTAAAGATCATTGGTGAACCGCCAAATCGACGTTAGTGACAGTGAATGAAAATCCGAAACCCAACGAGATCACTTTCCCTTTCTATGCCGTCTATAAGTAACTCGGCATAAGCGCCAGCTCGATCGTGACAGGCCCCCCGTTGGCAATGTGCACCTATCCAACACCGTGCTGGGGCTTGTGTCATCGACGCTGCCTATGCGGCAGTGAACAAGAAAGATCGCAGTCTGCTGTCTGTGTGATTGTTATGCGAATCAGATAACACTAATCGCCCAAGATTACTCGGTATGATGAGTGGATTTTGACCCACAGAAACTTATCATATATGATAACAATAAGTAAAAGATGAACTGGAGCATCGTTTTTTACCAAGGCGTGGAGGAGAGTATTCTCAACATGCCTCCTAAGATCCAAGCGCGAATGCTCAAGCTGCTTGAACTAATAGAAAAACATGGCGCAAACTTGGGGCCTCCTCACACAAAATCAATAGGTAACGGCCTGTTTGAAGTTCGCGCCAAAGCAAAAGAAGGGATCGGACGAAGTCTATTCTGCTATTTAGACGGCCCCAACATCTATATCCTTCATGCATTTGTGAAGAAAAGTCAAAAGACACCAATGAAAGACTTAGCATTGGCAACAAGGCGTATGAAAGAGGTGAAAAGTGAATAGCTTACAAGCATTAAAAGCGAAAGCACTACAAAACCCAGACGTGAAACAAGCATACGATGAATTGGCGCCTGAGTTTGAATTGATCGATATGTTACTCAGCATGCGTAAGCAGGCCGGGCTAACTCAACAGCAGGTTGCAGTACGTATGGGGACGAAAGAAGGCAATATTTCTCGACTTGAAAAAGGGAAAGGTAATCCAACCCTTAAAACCCTGCTTAGCTATGCAAAAGCATGCAACTGCAAGCTTAACTTTGGCTATAAACATGCGTCAAATTGACGTGTATGGTCATTGCTAGTCATACGCTTTTATTGATCTTGAACCATCCCCTACTCCCTCGATGCCACGACACACTAACAATGAACTGACATCAAAAAAACAATTATTTTCAGTGTCTAAACTGCCTGTGCGTAGGTCGGCATAAGCGCCAACTCAATCGTGCAAACTTGGTACGATTTGCGCCGCGCGCAGTGCAACTGGCGCCTCCGACATCGGAGCCAACGATTAACCCCTGATCGTGACAGGCGCCCGTTGGCAATTTGCACATATCAACACCGTGCCGGGGCTTGTGTCACCTACGCCAATGGTATCATCGGGCCAAAACTGGCTATTCCGATAACCAATGTACGCCAATAACATCACCGACGTTAAAGTTCGCGTAGGTCGGCATAAGCGCCAACTCGATCGTACAAACTTGGTGTGATTTACGCCGCGCGCCATCCGACATTGAGGCCAACGATTAACCTCGATCGTGGCAGACGGCCAGGTCGTTAATCTTTTCTAAGCTGCCTGTGCGGCAGTGAACGTTAGCCGCTCATTAATGGACTTCTCTATATCTTTCTAAGCTGCCTGTGCGGCAGTGAACCGAAGCACAAGCCCTTATTGGTGCCACCTCTGTTTCTAAGCTGCCTGTGCGGCAGTGAACGTTGTTATAATCAAATTCGAGCTTGTCGGATATTTCTAAGCTGCCTGTGCGGCAGTGAACAACGAGTACGGACGCGCCTATCAGAACTTGAAATTTCTAAGCTGCCTGTGCGGCAGTGAACTATAGAATAACGAAATAATAGCCTGTGACAACAGGCCGTTAGGATAAAAATCGTTTTTTACCCTTATTAAAAACGCCCAGTCGTAACTGACTGTATTCGCTATTTATTTCTAAATATCCCAAAAACAAGGGTAAAAGCATTGCTCAGTCTGAGGGCTCACGCTGATCGGTCTTTCATGCTCTACGCGTACTGTTTGCCATTAGCGCAAGGAGACCGATATGGCATTGAACGAGCAACCGGGAGACATTGACCGGATCATTGAAATGGCGTGGGAAGATAGAACCCCCTTTGAGGCGATTGAGACGCTGTATGGCTTGCGTCAGGATGACGTCATCGCTTTGATGCGGCGCGAGTTAAAACCACGCAGCTTTAAGGTATGGCGTGAGCGGACGCGCGGGCGTAGAACCAAGCATCAGGCCCTACGGTCAGAGCACGTCTTACGTAGCCATTGCAAGACGCAATACAAAATAAAATCCGCCAAAAAGTGATAGGTTTAGCGATAGATCGTGTTTTGTGAATAACGTGGATGCGTTAATTGGGCGTCTCCGAAACGTTACGGGAAGGTGACAGCCAATTTGTCACTTTCTTATACCACGAGGCCTGCGTGCCAAAACTCATAAAGCACTAAGTTAACCTATTAAATATCAAATAGTTAAAAAGTTAAACACCGACTAATCCAACCAGTTATCCACAGTTTCTGTTGATAGTAAATGCACAACATAAAACTTATTTAAAACATATAAATCATGCATTTACCGATGTAAAAAGGTTTTTTATAGAAATTTCTTGACGAAGCTGAGGATAAGGAAGCAATCCATCCTTTAGTTTAACCATCGACGCGCAACTTCCATCAACAACTTATCTTTATAGGGATGAGCAAGTAACGTTATCCCATAGGGCACGTTATCGTGAGTGAATAAAGGCATTGTTAGTTGTGGTAATCCACAAACATCGGCTAACGCCATAAGGCGGCGCTGGGCGAGATTAAAGGTATCACTGGCGGGTTGGTCTGCATCACGGGGCAAAATCGCGCCTGGTGTTGAGGGAATAATCAATACCTTATCACTCGGCCACATGGCGGTAATGGTATCGCGTAGCTGCTTGCGCGTTTTCTTGGCCTGATAATGGGCTTTGTAATCCACTTCCCGCAGCCGTTCAAGGTAGCTTTGGGTTGAGGTAGGTAAGTCAAGTTCGGCGCTGTCTAGCCAAGCTTGATACATCAGTAAAAATTCTTGACTGGCAATCGCAACTTGGGTTTTCTCTACCCGAGTAAGCACTAATTTATTCATCGCTAAGGTGGTTTCTTGGGGAAGGTGAAGCTGTTCGAGGTGTTGATAGACCTGCTTCATTGCTTCATCCGAGTAAAACAAGGCAAAAATTGGCTCAGCAATGACCACGCCTTGAATATTGGTGACCGCGGTTGAGGGCTTTGCCACCAGCTCTTGAAACTGGCTTAAATGTCCGAGACTCGCACTGCACACGCCAATATTATCAAAGGTATCAGCCATGGCGATTATCCCGGTAGTATCGACCAAACCAGGCGTGGGCCGATAGCCATAAAGGCCGCAATGCGCGGCGGGGATCCGCACGCCCCCGAACGCATCATTGCCTAAACCCAGATCCGCCAGTTTTTTCGCCACTGCGACTGCGATACCGGCATTGGCACCACCCACACGGTATTGACGATAGTGGGGGTTGCGAAGTTCGGCGTAAAAAGGATTAAATCCGGTGATACTAAAGCCGAGCGGATCGATTTGCACCTGGCCGATCACACTGGCACCCTGCGCCATCATCGTTTTCACCACGCCCGCATCTTGGCTTGCGGCTGTGCGCGTTTCCGACCAAGCCGGAATGCCTATCCCTGACACACACGCTTCGAGCGATACCGAATGCGACACCGCTATCTTGTGGCGCCGAAATACGCCGCTTGCACTGTCTTGCCGCGGTGGCTCAAATTGGTGCGCGAACATCGCTTGATCGAGCATAGTGACTGGCCTCAAATAAGTGTTATTGCTTACTGATCAGTGTAATACATTCAGGCGATACTGAGTTGAAATTCCTTCTATCTGACGGTTGCCATCTTTAACCGAGAACACTCGCGGTAACGCTGCCTACTCACGGTTCACCGCAGTAAGATCCGATGTTTGTCGGCACGATTGTTCAAACGCCCTTAACTTCGGGGTCAGATCAGCACTCACAAAGGTGTCATCGAATATTTGTACCTTACGTGCTAATTGCCAACTATCGATAGATGCCCCTTGGCCATAAGGAATCGCATACACATGAAAATGCTGCCGCTGTGCGACGTAATCGAGATTAGGTGGCACGCGCAACGGTTGATAACTGCGGTTCAAATAGATGTAAAAATCGCCCACGCAATTTGCCACGATGTATGAGCCTTGTTGACTACGCAGCGCGAGATACGGCTGGGCGATATCAGTATATTGATTGATATGCCATTTTTCTGCCGTCGGGTTGAGTTCAATCATCGGTGCGGCCGGTAAACTCGGTGGCGGTGCTGCGGGCGACTGAGTGGCGGCAACAGTATCAACCGGCTCAGAGGCTGGTGGCTTGGGATTAATGATACGTACACGTTGCGCGGTATCAGGCTGGCTGTCACCGATAAGTGGAGCAAGCCACCGTTGCCATTGCCCAATAGGCACCATTACCAGCGCAATGGCGCACCATGAGGCCAATACCCAACGCCAAGCCAGCCCAGGTTTGGCCGGTTTTAAAGTGACTGGAGTGGCTTTATGCGTCAGCTCCGTTTCTAGCTGTTCCACGCGCGTTAACGCGTCTTTAAGCTCGCGGTTGCGTTGTGTGGCCTCTTTTTTTTCTTTGTCGTGCTCACGTGTCAGGCGCGCATGTTGTCCGTCTAATGATTGGTGCTGACGCTCAAGTTTTTGGTACTGCTCTCGCCACTGACGATTATCAAACTCAAGTTTGGCAATTTTAGCCGTGAGGTGTGCCGGAATTTGTTGGCCGGCCTGACGAGATTTGAGAGTGCGGTTTTCTTGCTGCAACACCGCTAACTCTTTTTGCAGGCGTGCAACCTGGCTGCGTAACGCCGCCTGACTTCCCTCGTTTTGCGTTTGCCCTAAAGCGCTATCGTCGCCCTTCCCTAATTTAACGGCCTGGTATGCTTCACTGACCAGCTGCATCAACCCAGTGCTGCCACCTTTATCCGGATGCACACGGCTAGAAAGTCGCTTATAGCGTTGTTTAACCTGCGCGGCCGTTTCGCCGGCATTCACGCCTAAAAGTTCGTTCCAAGTGGTCATGCTAGGGCTCGTTGAGTCAGTGGTTACCGATTAATGGTAATAATAATATCGGCCAATGTCTTATAACATTGAGCCATCTCGTTTAAAAACGGGCGTTAATCAGTGCAAGACACACTTAGGCAACTGACACATATCACGCGGCATCTATAGCTAGTAGAACCTTCTATAAAGCGATATTTTTTACCTTTTCAGAAGAACAATGCCCTGTTCACTTAATTTTGCATTGCATTCATATTTCTGTGATCTATCATACTTTCCGTCATAACGACGTTCCTATGAAGACAGCAGGAGAGAGATGGCAAATGCCATCCGCCGAAGAAGTAAATCTTTCAGGCACTTAATTGTATGGACTGCTGTTGGAGGAAACTCTGGAGAGACCCGTTAATTCGGGCGCCGAAGGAGCAAGCTTGTTTTCAAGTGAAACTCTCAGGCAAAAGGACAGAGGAGATACCCACCCCAATATGTAGCACTTTTGTTAATATTAGTGTGGTCTATCTTCTCCTTTGATGTTTAAAGGGGGATTAATGCCATTTTTTTCACAACTACCCGATATACCCGCGCTTCTCGCCACCATTGACGACTGGATTTGGGGCCCACCGCTTTTATTGTTATTAACCGGTACCGGGCTCTTTTTTACCGTTCGCTTGGGCTTGCTCCAATTCCGCCGTTTGCCCTTTGCGCTCAAGCAAATATTTAAACCTTCTGATGCCACCAGCCAAGGCGATGTCTCTGGTTTTGCCGCGCTATGTACCGCATTATCTGCCACCATTGGTACCGGTAATATTATCGGGGTTGCCACAGCAATTTCGTTAGGGGGCCCAGGCGCACTATTTTGGATGTGGTTAGCCGCTTTTTTAGGGATGGCGACCAAATACGCTGAGTGTTTACTGGCGGTGAAATACCGCGAAACCGATCATAAAGGTAATATGCTTGGCGGGCCGATGATGTACCTATCCAAAGGCGCCGGCAAGCCGATATTAGCCAAATTATTTGCCCTATTCGGCATCGGCGTGGCTTGTTTTGGTATTGGCACTTTCCCACAGGTGAACGCCATTAGTAGCGCCGCGACCCATTTGTTTAATATTCCCACCGTTGCCGTCGCTGCTATCCTTACGGTGCTAGTGGCGTTAGTGACTATCGGGGGCGTGAAATCTATCTCGGCCGTCGCCGCCAAAATCGTTCCTGTGATGGCCGTATTATACGTCGCTGCCTGCTTGTGGGTACTCGGCGCCAATATATCCCAATTACCCCATGCGGTTGGCCTGGTGTTTGAGTCCGCGTTTAACGGCATGGCAGCCACCGGCGGCTTTGCTGGGGCAGGTATGATGCTCGCCATTCAATCAGGGATTGCTCGTGGTGTGTTCTCTAACGAGTCTGGCCTAGGGAGTGCCCCCATTGCCGCGGCGGCCGCTAAAACCGACTCGTGCGTTGAGCAAGGGTTGGTATCAATGACAGGCACCTTTATCGATACCTTGGTGATTTGTACCATGACAGGGTTAACGTTAATTTTAACGCAATCATGGTCAGGCGAATTAGCGGGAGCAGCAATGACATCGCATGCCTTTGCCGTGGGCATGGAGAGCAGCATTGGCCCTATGTTAGTAAATATCGGCCTACTCTTTTTCGCCTTCACGACGATTTTAGGCTGGCACTACTATGGCGAGCGCTGCGTCGCGTACTTGTTTGGCAAAAAAGCGATTTATATCTATAAACTATTCTTTATCGGCTTGATCGCATCCGGTGCCTTTATTCAACTGAATACGATCTGGATTCTTGCCGATATTGTTAATGGCTTAATGGCGGTCCCCAACCTCATCGGTTTGTTACTGCTGCGTAAAGTCGTGATTGAAGAGACCCAAGCGTATTTTTCGTCACAAGACAGTGACCAGGCCAGCGAGATAGCGCAACCCTGTTCACAATCATCATGATCGCGTGACAGTTACTTTGTACAAAAAAGCCGGTTCATAGACTGAACCGGCTTGTTGTGCATATGTGGGGCGAGAGGGATTAAGCGTATTGACGCTCAGCTTCCTCAATCCCTAACTTACCAAGAATTGCTTGAGGATTGATAAAGTGATTCACCCGCACCTCGTGCTCTACCTTGTCACCCACCGCGACGAATTCATAGTTCAGTGATTGCGTGGCTTGCTTATCCCATACACCATCACCGAAATAGATTCGACGATCAAAATACACACCGTAATCTTGTTTGGCTCGAAATGCCGCCAACGCCATGACTTCACTCCGGCTCATGGCATCGGAGCAAGATGAAAATACAATGCCGTCGATATTAAAACCTGCCGCTTTTAACTTCATCCGTGCGGTTTCTTCCCACCCGCCGGTGGCAATGGCTAATTCAACCGAGGGCACATGGCGCATGTGTTCTACAAATTCCACCGCGCCGGGAATTGGCGCTAAGCCTTTCTCTGCAATCCTAACCGCCAATTTTTGCCTAAACACCCGTTTGATCTCTCTAAACAGCCTGATCTTGTCATGGTTGAGTCCATGGGTGTCGATTAACTCTTCGATGATCCCCGCATCGGTCACATTGGTGTAGCTTCCCCAATTATCTGGAACCGCTAAACCTGTGACTTCATCAATCGCCTGGCTGAAACACTCGTGGTCCATTTGGCAGCTGTCTACCAGCGTACCGTCCACGTCTAACATAAATAAGTTTTTCACGCACATTTCCTCAAATCCCGTTGTGTCCCACAAGTGACCGACTTGTGATTTGATCGGGCGCTTTGCCGTTCTTGATCTTCGTTTTTTATCAACACAACGAGCATTATAACATTATTTTTACATTCTGGACGACTATCGGGCGACATCATACGCCCCTATTCACTCAGCGCAACGCTACCGTGAGAAATAACCGGGCCCAACAAAAATTTTGAACAAGTTTAACGAATTTATACGCTGGTTTTACCGTGTCGTTTCTCTACACTCTAACGTGTGCTGAATCACGCCAACCCATTTTAAGGAGAAATATATGAAAGCGCTGGTCTTAAAATCAAGCATTCTCGGCCCCTACTCTAGCTCAAACGCAGTCATTGACAGTGTAGTGGATTCCCTGTCTCCAGAGACGCTGATTGAGCGCGATCTGGCGGCGACTCCTTTGCCTACGCTAACAGGAAATAACGTCGGTGGTTTGCGTGGTGCAGACGAGCTCACCGAGCCGCAACAACAGGTGCAACAAGCATCGGACCAACTGATTGAAGAAATACAACAAAGCGATACCCTAGTGATCGCGGCACCTATGTATAACTTTACCATCCCCGTGCAGTTAAAAGCATGGATTGATCTGGTTGCCCGTGCAGGGGTAACGTTCCGCTATACCGAAAACGGGCCTGAAGGCCTGCTAACCGGTAAGCGCGCCATTGTGGTCACCACACGAGGGGGGATGCATAAAGGAGGAGACACGGATCATGTCACCGGATATATGCAAACGGTGCTTGGCTTTATTGGGATCACAGATGTTGAGTTTGTCTATGCAGAAGGCCTCGCTATGGGCGAAGAAAGCGCGACAAAAGCCATCGACGAGGCGAAGCAAACACTGAAGCGCCTTACCTCTTAATGCGTCTTTGTTTGTAAATGATTGATCAGAGCCTGCCTCGTTGCAGGCTTTGATGCATTTGATCTTATCACCGACAGGATTGGTGATACGTCCTGCCAGTGTTACCATGAGCACTTATCGCAGGGTATTGACTCTGCTTTCTTTTGTTTGATCAAATTGGATTCGATTGTGACAGACGCGGACCAGCCAACCTTTTTTATTTACGACTTTGAGACGTTCGGTACCCATCCGGGTAAAGACAGGCCTTGCCAATTTGCTGGCGTTCGCACCGACAGTGATTTTAATATTATTGGCGAGCCTCTGGTGCTATTTTGTCAGCCCCCCAATGATTACTTGCCGGCCCCAGAAGCTTGTTTGGTCACAGGCATTACCCCGCAACTCGCACTGAAAAAAGGGCTGCCCGAACCCGAGTTTATTGCCCAAATCCATGCGGCTCTGTCCCAACCGAACACCTGTGTAATTGGCTATAACAATGTTCGGTTTGATGACGAAGTGACACGTTATACCTTATATCGTAACTTTTTTGACCCATATGGGTGGAGCTGGCAAAACGGAAACTCGCGCTGGGATTTACTCGATGTGATGCGCGCTTGTTATGCGTTGCGGCCGGAAGGGATTGAATGGCCACATGACGAAAACGGTAAGCCCAGTTTTAAGTTAGAAAACTTGTCCGTCGCCAATGGCATTGAACACAGTGATGCGCATGACGCCATGGCGGATGTGCACGCGACCATTGAGTTAGCGAAAAAAGTGAAAGCCGCGCAACCCCGGTTGTTTGATTACCTTCTCACTCACCGCCATAAGAATAAAATTAAGCACCTGATTGACGTGGTCAACATGACACCACTGGTACATGTCTCAGGTATGTTTGGCACCGAGCGAGGCAACACCAGTTGGGTTGTGCCAGTGGCATGGCATCCTGACAACCCCAATGCCGTGATCACCGTTGATCTTGCCCGCGATCCTTCACCTTTATTCGCGCTTGATGCCGATGCCCTCCGTGAGCGTTTATATACTCCTCGTCAAGCATTGAGTGACGACCAATTGCCGGCACCATTAAAGCTTATCCATATCAATAAATGCCCGGTCTTAGCCGATGCCAAAGTACTTCGTCCTGACGATGCCGCGCGTCTTGGCGTGGATAGAGAAGCATGTCTTCAACATCTTAAAGCACTAAAGGCGGCGCCCGAAATCCGAGAGAAGCTGGTGGCTGTCTTCGCGCAATCCAAGCCCTTTGACAATCAAGATGTTGATAACGCACTGTATGCTGGCTTTTTTTCAAAAAGTGATCGCAGCGCGATGGACATTATCCGCGCGCAAGATCCAGAAAACCTTGCCGGGATTGACTTGAGTGTCGACGATTGGCGCATCAAACCTCTGTTGTTTCGTTATCGTGCCCGCAACTATCCGTGGACACTTACTGACGATGAACAAAAAAAATGGTTTATGCACCGCCGCGATTATTTTGAAACACACCTTCCCACGTACATGGACAACCTACAGCAACTGGCGGATCATCATCAGGCGGATGAGCACAAGGTCCGTATCTTAAAAGCGGTTTACCATTACGTCGAATCATTAGTCGGTTAGCCTCGATATACGATGTCGTGTTTTTCGATAGGTTCAACAACCGTTATGGCGCCATAGCGGTTGTGCTTTTTTTAATCTATTGTTATTCCTTATAAAATCAGAAAATTCAACATCATGCCTGCATAACTAGACCCAAAAAAGACATGCTAACGAGTTGCAGTTCTGTGATTTGAGTCCACACTTTTATAAAAGCTGTCGTTTGGAGTGGGCTTGATGATGACAACAAAAGTAAATACACGCTGTTACCGTTTTCCTGAAGTAGATTTTGAGCCAGAGAGCCGCACACTGTATTGGACGGATCAGGCAATCACGGTTTTGTCGTATGAAGAATCACGAATGCTCGAAATGCTTTGTTATTACGCAGGCGAGGTGTTGTCAAGTCGCACCTTGTTTAAACAAGTCGCATTACCCGACAGTTCTTTTGCACAACACCAAAGTGTGGTCACTTCGCTCATGGCTAAGTCTTACCGCAACGGTAAAAAGTGCTTGCCCTTTGACGTGGTTGGCGAGTTTGGTTTTCGTGTTGCTTTACCCCAACAAACCTTTGCGCAACGGCCAACCACACCGGCGGAAAATCAACCTGATCTCACCCCACCTCCGGCAACGCAATCACCGGCATTAGGGGATCCCTCTTTTAGCATTACAAAACCGCTTATTGTGTTGATTGCGACCGCAAGCCTCATTATTGGCATTACTGCGTTACTCACCTAGTGCACAGCTTTGATGTTTTTTGGGCGCTGAAATACACAAGCTAAGTCACGTGCCTATTCGAGTCAGTAAGGAAGGTTCATGCTCGCCAGATCAATTGTTATTGCCGCCATGATATCTATATTTATTAGTTTATCGGCTGTTGCTAGAAGCGAGTCCAACCACGTCATCAAGCTATATATGGGAGAGCTTCCAGGCCTGATCAACCTTGACCAATCAGGCCCTTTCGTCGATTTTGTTCACTTTCTTGATGACCAAGACCCGAATACTCACATTGAGATCGAGGTATTTCCCATTCATCGTGCGATTAATGGCATCGTACAAGGCCGTGCAGATATGATGTTACCTGCCGTTCGCCCTCCGAGTACTGTTACCGATCTACCGTTTGCGTTTAGTCGCGAATCATTTGGTGATGTTACCCATGTTTTATACACAAATAAGAATAATCCGTTACCTGTCGATGAGCTTTGGGCCGAACCGGAACGCTATAACATAGAAGCCGTGCCTTATTACATGCCGTTTAACGTTGCACGCTCTCATGGTATCAAACAGTCATTGCTTCGGCTGGCAGCAGGTCGTATTGATGGCTTTGTTTGGGCTCAGGAAGAGGCCGACATGATACTTAAACAATTGGGATTAACACATATTCATCGTGCGCACTTTGCCGACTTACAAGATGTATTTGTGATTCCCAAAGGCGAGCAAGGAAAGCCAATTGATGCTTACCTAACGACATTGATTACTCGCCTTCGCAACAGTGGGCAATTGGAGAAAGCTTATCGAAAAGTTCATCGCCCTTACGTGGACTGGCAACCTGAATAATCCCTGCCACCACCGCCTATCAAAGCGTTCATAGCGTTCATAGCGTTCATAGCGACTGCATTTTAAGCATAAAAATATTGATGTCACTCTAACTTTCAGCAACGAAATCGGTCTTGCATATTATGCGTGACTCTAATCACATAATTATCAGAGGTGCTTCCCTACACTGAGCCTCCGTTAATGACTAAGAAGTGATGCTATGCGAACTGCACTAACCGATGCACTGACACAATTGCCCGACGCATTACAACGCGTTGTCTCTGATTGGATAACTGACACACACTTTGGTGCGACATTTTCACCAGAGCAAGTGGCGCAAATGGAAGCCGAAAGTGGCCTATCTGGCGCCGCATTGCGTCTTACTCTATTGCCAATAGCGGCGGCTTATGCGGTGACTCCGATATCAACGTTTAACGTTGGCGCCATCGTTCGTGGCGAAGATGGCACCCTATACTTGGGAGCCAATATTGAGTTCACAGGGGTGCAACTAGGCCAAACCATTCACGCCGAGCAATGCGCGATTGCCCATGCGTGGACCAAAGGGGCAACTCGCTTAACCGATATCACGATCAACTACAGCCCATGTGGTCATTGCCGTCAGTTTATGAATGAGCTAAACGGTGCAGAATCACTCACCATTCAGCTACCAAAAACGGATCCCAAACCGTTACATACGTATTTACCAGAGTCCTTTGGTCCTGCCGATTTGGGAGTGGAATCACGTTTATTAACTGACGCGCCACACCAGTTATTCACAGACGATATTGATATCCCACTACTCAAAGCTGCCGCCGATGCAGCGAACCGAAGTCATGCACCGTATTCGGGTAACTACAGCGGCGTGGCCGTTGAAACATCTGATGGGGCTTTTTTCTCTGGGATGTATGCCGAAAATGCAGCGTTTAACCCGAGTTTACCCCCGCTTCAAGTGGCGCTCATTGCGACCAATATGGCCGGCTATCACTGGGACGACATTCGGGCGGTGGCGCTAGCCGAGATGACAAACAGTACGGTGAGTCATCTGACCGATACCCAAGCCACATTGGACGCGATGGATCCTGATATTCCTTTCGTCTATTCGACCCTTTCAACTTAACCACATGATGCGTTTGGCCTCAGCGGGGATTTCTGATCGCTCTGAGGCCTAATTTGCGCTACTATCCGTACGTCTTTTTTCGGATTGTCACGGTAATGAAACAAGTTCATCATCCCCTCCAAGGCGCGGCCTGGATGCTCACGGCAGGCTTATGCTTCGCATTAGTCAACAGCCTTTCTCAATATGTTAGCTTCAAGTTGGGCTTGCCTTCGACGACCGTTGCTTTTATTCAATATGCCATTGCCTTAGTGGCCATGATCCCCTGGTTAAAGCAACTGGGGATTCGTCAATCTTTAAAAACCCAGCACCTTGGGCAACATTGTTTGCGGGTGTTTATTTCTGTTATTGGGATCCAACTTTGGCTATGGGCGCTCGCTTATCCGGTTCCCATTTGGCAAGGCATAGCCCTACTAATGACATCACCGCTGTTTGCAACCATAGGATCAGGGCTATTTCTTCGTGAACGGGTTGGTATTGCACGTAGCTTGGCCACACTTGCGGGTTTTTGTGGCGCGATGATTATCCTAGAACCTTGGTCAAATGGTTTTACATGGGCAACGTTACTGCCGATAGGCGCCGCTTTCTTTTGGGCGACCTATTCATTAATGGTGAAACGGTTATCAGCCTACGATCCACCGACCACGATGGTCGTTTACCTCCTTTTGTTGATCACCCCCTTTAATCTACTCTTGGCCGTGCCTGACTGGACACTGCCATCATCTGCAACGGCATGGTGGATGTTGTTCGGTGCCGGAATGCTCACCGCACTCGCACAGTGGGCAATAGCCAAAGCCTATGCCGTATCAGATGCCTCGTTTGTTCAGCCGTTTGATCACGCTAAACTGCCGCTGAACGTCCTCTTTGGTTGGCTGGTATTCAGCTGGGTTCCACCTGGTCGGCTATGGCTCGGCGCAGGCATTATTATCGCAGCCGTTTTCTTTATTACCCACTGGGAATCACGACAGTCTAATCAACCTCGAGTCAAAACCGTCTAGCGCAAAGCGGCGCTATCCGAGCATGGCTCTAGCAAACCGAGCACTAAGCGTTGGCTTTTATCAACCAGACTTGCTCACCTCGGTCACCCTCTGGCTCGGTTTGCGTCTCTAACAACCTAATATCGAGCCCTGAAAACGCCTCTTCCACTATTGACGTATCGATGGAAAACGGCGGATTATCATCGGCCTGCGGATAAAACAAGGTGATCAGTAATAGGCGGCCTCCCGGCGCTAAAAGATCACGCACACGATGCACATACTGATCCCGCATCGACGGTGGCATCGCCACCAAAGCGGCACGATCGTAGATCAGCGCAGCCGGGCTCAAACGTGCAGTAAAAAAGTCACCACTGATCAACTCCAACTCATCGAAACAATAATGTGTATGACCCGACGGCGCACGGTGAACTTGCGGGGTATACAGGTTTTCTGAAAAAAAGGCCCGTACCGCGATATCACTCAGTTCTACACCAATCACATGTTCGTGTTTTTCCGCAAGCCAGTTTAAATCGATGGATTTGCCACACAAAGGCACCAGTACTGTCTCATCGGGCATTGGACAAAGTGTTGACCAGTAACGCATAAGCATTGGGTGCACACTGTCCCGATGAAACCCTATTTGATTTTCAGCCCAACGCTGATGCCAAAATTCTTGTTCCATGGTTTCTCCGAGAAGATGAAAAGCGGCCAGTTTAGCAAGTTATTAAATCAATCTCATTAGCAATTGCTTAAAAACGGGTGGAAATTGTTCACGATCTTGATCACAAATTAGTCAACGAGTAACTTGCGAGGCAGTCCACAAACAAGTACTGTTTATACATACAGTAATGATCATACATACAGGTGCTTTATGTACGCGATGTCTAATGAGTCAAATCAAGCAACGACGCAAACGTCAGTACAGATGCGTGACGGTAGCTATTATTCCTCTGCGTTGAACGCACAGACACCCATCAATGCCCATTGGCTGTCGATGTTACAGGCGTTAGCATTCAAAGCACGACAGCAAAAGTGGATCACGATCATTAATCCACCCCGCTCATTGAACGCTGAGCAGCTTAGCCATTGGGGAATTAATACCAATCAGGTAAGGATGATTTATCGTCGCCATGGATTTGACGATGAAGCACTGATTGACGCCGCAATGGCTGCAGATACGTCATGTGCGATCATTGCGTTTACACCCACACTGACACGTTTAACCTGTTACGAACACAATCAGCAGTGGATCGCACGCGTCGATCCAACATTGGCACAACGTCATTAGTACGCGCTTCAGTGCAGGCAGGCATCTACGTCAGAGATGAAAGTAAATCTAACCCACTCGCGGTTTTCATTACTGTACTCAAGCTGTGCGCCTGTTTGGTGGCTTATCGACTCCATTTGCCGATACTCTAAAGCATAAGGCATCAATACAGTGAGTTCTTTAATTCCTTGCGCACGAGCCAAACCGGCCAGTTGAACCAAATTGGATGTATCGGTATGACGCACTGACATCACACGCGCGGCGTCTTGCTGTAGGCGCTCTTGAGCGGTTAGTGGTGATTGATCGCCACCCGCTTGATACTCAAGCACAGTATTAAACATGGGCAACAAGCTTCGAAAAATATCGAAAAAAGTCCAATTGGGCTGCTGACTTTCACACAAAAAATGTGTGTAATCGAAAACAACCTCTGTGGGTGTTTTCAGCTGGGTTGACAGCGCATCCATGGCTTACCTCCAGACTAAAACCTAAGCGGATACACCCACTATAAGCAGTTTTAAACAGATGTCTGGAAGATTATACAGTATTTTGCACTCGATCATGCTTTATACACGTAACACGATTATTTCGAAAAGCTTTTTTAACACAAAGAAAACAAATAGTTGAAAAGAAACCGATTTTCTTAGCATGGGCAAAATGAAGTAACTGAGAGGCGGTGTTATCGAACACCCGCTTAAGTACAAAGACAAATCATACGACTTAAGCGGATGAGCAAACACTGATCAAGATGCTTTGTAAATCACCTTGTTGGCGGCCATTTGAACACGCTCGACTGCGCCCTCTTCGGTCAGTTTTTTCAACGCACCTGTCGCCCAAGAAGCGGCTTTGCTGTCTTCTTGTCCTGCAGCCAGACCAATGCCTTTCGGGTTGATCCCTTCAGGATTGGCTTTAACGATGTCTAATACTTGCTGCTGCTTAGGGGTGAATGACGAAACGGTATCCACAACGGGCGCTTTTGCTGCAGAGTCTACCGCCGGTTTAGCCGCTACCGCGGGTTTCGCTTTTACGGGACGTTGACGCGCTGGCGACGATGCCTTAACACGCTTGTTGAGTTTACCTTGTACTTTACGTTTGTGAGAAATTTTCATTCGATCATCCTACTCCGACGCACTACGTTCAGGCTCGCTGAAAGCAGCGGGTGAAAAACAAAGCGCGTGTTATACCAAATTTCAGCTCACTTTTGTAGGTAAGCGTCCCTTAGTCGGTGCAAAGTTCGTGACATTCAGCGACAAATGTTTACCTATTCGGTGTTTTTTAGGCAAACTAATCAGACACTTTCATCGTACACTTACAAGGTAAATCGTGGCTAAACGCTTGTACTCGCCGCTTTATCTATGGCGTGGAATGGAAGATTATGGATGCACTCAAGACAATAAAAATCTACCCGCCCCAATTTGAAGCGGCGCGATGGAGCATGCTAATCGCAATGGTTGTCGCATTTGCATTGGTATGCTTTTTTTTAATCCAACCCTCCTTGTCACTTGGGCAAGGCATTATCGGCCTGATCGCTATCGGCGCAATTTTATATGCCATACATAAACTTCTGCAGCGCGTACAACTGTCGTTTTCGCTCTCATTTATGCATATACAGCATCACAGCTTTCGTGGCGGTTGGGCACTCAAATGGCGCCATATTGACACGATAGGGATCCCTCAAATCTATCCGCAAGGCCTTGGCGAGCCACTGCCTTGGATGGGGATTAAAATCAAACACTATGATGCATTATTAGATGGTATTAGCTTGAGAATGGTGACTCATATCATCATGACTCAACGGGCATTACTGATTACAGCTTTCCGTCGTGCGGGAAGCAAACCCAGTAAGCCATTGGAAGATATGATGTTTGATGACACCCCATATCGTGGTGCCAATGGTGTGCTTTATAAAGGTCTGATGGCGATGTTGGCCAATCGTATGCGATATATGCGCGAATTGTTAGGTTATGACATTTTTATCAGCGAAGACTTACTCGATCGCCCCCTAGAAGACTTTATCGGGGTGACAAGACGGTATCTGGCTGCTGCCAGCACGCAATAATGGTCTTGGGACAAATAGGCTCTTCTAAACAAAACAAACAGGCTCTAAACAAACAGGCTCTAAAACAAACAAGCTGGCCCGTACTCTGAGTACAAGCCAGTTGAGTGAAAAGGGTTAGAAAGCACCGGTAAGAAAAGGATTGGTTTTACGCTCATGGCCCAGCGTTGAGGTGGGACCGTGGCCGGGAATAAAAGTCACATCATCTCCCACCGGAAGCAGCGTGTTCTTGATGGCGTCAATCAAGGTCGCGTGATCGCCTTTTGGAAAGTCGGTACGGCCAATACCACCGTTAAATAACACATCGCCTACCCATGCGGTACGGCTTTCTTCATCCACAAAGACAATATGTCCTGGCGTATGCCCGGGGGTAAATAAGACCGACAAAGTATGCTTGCCGACGGTGACCGTATCACCTTGCACTAACCACTGATCCGGCTCGAACGGCTCGGCGTGGGCAAAACCAAACATTTGTGCCTGTGCCGGTAAGGCTTGTAACCAAAATGCATCTTCTTTGTGCGGACCAATCACCGGAATATCAAGCGCGTTAGCCAATTCTACTGTGCCACCCACGTGATCTAAATGGCCGTGAGTAAGAAGGATTTTTGTCACGGTGACATTGAGTGAATGAATCACTTGGCGAATTTTAGCCACGTCACCACCTGGGTCGACGATCGCTGCGTCTTGAGTTTGGTCGCACCAAATAATCGAGCAGTTTTGTTGAAATGCCGTGACCGGCACAATCTCATAATGCAACGCCATACAGTTAGCCTTCCTTTTGTATAAGTGCGGTAGCCGCCGATAACGACGTAAATACGGGCCTCACTATGCCATGCTGTCATCAGTTTGCAACTGTGCTGCCAAGGAGATGTCACCTTCACGCTCTAGGCTGAGATAAGGATACCTGGATACCTTTCAGGTACGCTTTATTGTATGCAGGGCTGCTTATGTTAGATATTGATAAAGTATTATCGTCGCATTACCCCCGGTTAGAACAGCGCGGTTGGCTCATGCGCCCCGTCAGTAAAACGCTAAAGCGTTTACTTCATGAGCAAGAGTTTCAAGCGTTTGCTGAACGCTACCCGCATCTGCAAGGATTCGAGTTTGTTGAACAGGTACTAGATTATTTTAACTTTAGCTATCGGGTCAGCGACAGAGAAAAAGAGCGGATCCCGGAATCTGGACGGGTGGTGATTATCGCCAATCATCCAATCGGATCACTGGATGGCTTGGCGCTGCTTAAACTCGTACGTTCAGTGCGTCCAGACGTTAAAGTTATTGCCAATGAATTACTCATGCAAGTCGGCCCACTTCACAGTTGTCTGTTGCCAGTCAACAATATGGGTGGCCGAACGCCTAAACAAAATCTACAACAAATCACACAGTGGCTAGAGCGTGATGGCGCTTTAATTATCTTTCCAGCCGGTGAGGTTTCGCGCGTCGCACCAACAGGAATTCGAGACGGTGTTTGGCACTCTGGCTTCTTACGTATGGCGAGTAAATCAAACGCCCCTATTTTGCCGATTCATGTCGACGGGCGAAATTCTGCCCGTTTTTATGGTGCGTCAATGGTCTATAAACCTTTGTCGACTTTGTTACTGGTTGAAGAGATGTTTCGACAAGAGAACAACACCATCGCCTTCACCGTGGGCGAAATGATCCCACACCACAGTTACAGTGCCAGCGCGAACCTTCCGGTAAAAACACGGGTTAAACTCTTTCGTAAACACCTCTACCGGATCGCCAAGCGTAAGCAAGGCTTATTTCCCACCGAAACTGCGATTGCCTCACCGGAGCCACGACTGGCGCTCAAGCATGCACTTGCACTCGGCGAGCAACTCGGACAGACACCCGATGGTAAACTCATTTATTTACTCGACTATCAAGCCGATTCGCCGGTGATGCGCGAAATAGGTCGTTTACGTGAGGTCGCGTTCCGCGCTGTTGGGGAAGGCACCGGACAGCGGCGTGATCTTGATAAATACGACCAATACTATTGGCATTTGGTCTTGTGGGATCCGATTGAGCTCGATATCGTCGGTGCATACCGCTTATGTGATACCCAAGCCACTCTCGCTCATCAAGGGCTTGGAGGGATCTATAGCGCAAGCTTGTTCGATTATGAACAAGGGATGCAGCCTTTTCTTGACCAAGGATTAGAACTAGGCCGTAGTTTTGTTCAGCCCAAATATTGGGGAAAACGAAGCCTGGATTATTTATGGTTAGGCATTGGCGCCCTGCTCGCTAATCGCCCACAGTACCGTTATTTATTCGGGCCTGTCACTATCAGCAACGCAATGCCACAACCCGCTAAAGAGCTACTGATCTTCTTTTATCGCACCTACTTTCGTGGCGACAACCGCTGTGCGCGCTCGAAACGACCGTATCAACTCGACGAAAGTAAACAAAGTGAGTTGCTCGACCACTTTTGTGGCAACGACTATGCGCGCGATCTGAAAAAGCTAAAAATGTTACTCGATCACCTTGGCGTCGGGATTCCAACGCTTTATAAGCAGTACAGTGAGCTATGTGAGCCTGGCGGCGTACAATTCTTAGACTTTGGCGTTGATCCTGATTTCGCCGACTGCATTGATGGACTGGTTTTAGTCGACCTCAAGCGTTTAAAACCCAAGCGCTACCAACGCTATATTGCGCCACATCTAACCACTCCCCCAATCTCCACTTGTGACTAAACCTCGCTGTGAATAAGCGTCGCGGTGAACAAACAAAGCCCCGCGCTATCTGTCTTGATGGCGCGGGGCTATGACTGTCAACTCTTGTGATCGTGATTGAGACTACTGTGACCGTGATGAGGATATATCACGTTGCTGGGTTAAGTAGCTCGGCTCCTGAGTGGTGATTTGACGTTCGGCATGGCTATCATAGGCATATACATCATCACGAAACGCGAGCTTGCCGTCTTCAGTAACCCATGCTGTTTGGTAAATGGTTTGCACGGAAAGGCGCGTTTGCAACGACACCCACTTAGTTTGTGTTTTATCCAAATACCCTTGGTAGCTAGCCAATTGTTTACCGGACAAATCCAGCACCAAATCCGCCAACTGCTCGGCCTGCTCCACCCGAATACACCCGGAACTAAACGCGCGGCGCGAGCGACTAAATAAGCTTTGTGCTGGCGTGTCATGTAAATAAATGGCGTTTTTGTTTGGGGTGTTAAACTTGTACTTTCCTAATGCATTGCCTTGACCCGGCGCCTGTTGCAATCGATAAGGGAAGCCGTCGTCATTCACGGTTTGCCAATTAATCGTACTCGGGTCGATAGCGATGTTGCTTTGCCAGTTAGGCAAAATGCGATACTGATTGCGAGACAAATACTGCTGGTCATCCGCCAGTCTGGGTAAGATATCTTTTTGCACAATGCTACGAGGCACATTCCAGCTGGGGTTCAGCACTACCGAATCAAGTTGCGACGTAAACAGCGGCGTACGTCTTGATTGGCGACCAACAACTACTTTGCTTTCGAATACATTTTGATCGTCATGCCATACATGCATGCGATAATCGGGAATATTCACCACAATTCGATTGGGATTATCGTTAGGCCACAATCGCAACCGTTCTGCATTAAGTGCCAATAACCGAACCCGTGCTTGTGGGTCTAAATTTAACCACTTCGCGGTTGCTGGGCCGATAATGCCATCCATGGATAAACCATGCTGTTGCTGAAAGCGTTCAACTGCGCGAAGCAAGTCACCACCGTAGCGCACAGTGTCGCCATTTATCGCTTCCAAGCGCTCAGAGCTGCCCCAAAACCCCTGTAGGCTCAGATTATCCACCAAGTTAAGCGCTAACGTTGTCGCAATCGCTTGGTCCGGGTATATGACGTTCTCAGCCTGAATCGTTGGCCAAACCGACTGCGCCTGCTCTTGTAAGCGAACAATTTGTTTTACTAATGCATCGTATTGCGAGTGTTGTGGACGCCGCTGCTGCAAAAACGGAGCCACTGACCCGTTAAGTCCTGCCTTAAATAAAGCAGCACGCCTTTGCGATGAGGGAGCTGGCAAGGGGGTGCGATGAGACGCGCCAAAAAACCATTGCATTCCTTTATCGGGGATCACACTTAAATAGCGAAGCAGCGCATAGGCGGTATCGGTAGCAAAAATATCATAGGCCGCATCGCTGGGCTGCTGACGAAGTTGCCGCAATTGCCATGCTCGCCATTCAAACTCAGGACTAAAGCCAGCCAGTGAAATCACATTCACTTGCGTTTCTAACTCATCTCGCGCCGCATCTTGTGTCCAAATCAACGAAAATCCATTATCCAGGTAGTCTTGAGTCAGCGCTTGAGGATAGGCCAATACGGTCGCATCCGGTGCCGCCGATTCAAGCCAATCGCGCGCATACTGGTAGGCTCGCTGGCGATGAACATCCGCCGATACAGTTTGATCATCAGGCACTCTTTGATCATCAGGCACTCTTTTCCCCGAGATCTGCGGTTCAGTCAGTAACCGTACTCCCCCCGTTTCACTGGCGTTATTGGCCATCACTGGCTTTACCAAAAAGCAAAACACTATCAGAAGGTTAGCCAACCAGGCATCGTGCCTTCTCATCATACGCCCCTCCTCATCCCTGTTATGATTATGGCAAAGTTTTACTGCAAAGAAGCAAAATTAACGTCTGTTTTTCCTCATCACAACGCAAGGTATTGAAACAAAAACGGCAGCCAAAATTGACTGCCGTTTAGAACATTATCATGTATTCATTACACTAAGGTTATCCAGTGATTATCCCATCGGACTGGCGTCATTTTATAATCCGGATGGTGTGCATTATTTAGCGTCACCATTTTACCGCTACCCGCACTGAGGTTAATCACATCACCATCGCGACTCGCGCCAGAAGCATCTATCAGCGGATGCAGTCCAAGTAACTCGCCACTATTTAACGACCAAATACCATAACAATTGCCACGGGGCGACGTGGCGACAATCCAACCATTGAGGGTAGCAATACTGGCAACATAGTTATTAAAACGCGACCACTGCTCTGGTGAAGCATCAAGCATTTTCATCGGCTCACCACGGCGATGAATCGCGACAAGGGGGGCGTTATCAGCACCATGGTATTGCTGACCTGTCACCACATAACCCTCATCTGACACCATTAAATGACGAATACTGAGCTTCTTATTTGCAAGCTCAGCGCGCTCGACCACTTTGCCACTGTCGATATCGATATAGACCAGTGCCGGTGACATAGCGTCAATGTTTAACACTGTGCGTCCATCAGTATGCATGCCACCGACACCCACGACTAACGTGTTAGTATCCACCAGCGCTAACTCATGAGGACCAATGCCAAAGCCGCTTATTTCACGCACTTTTTTTACCTGGCCCTGCGCGGTTAATTGGTAAACACCGATCACACCTTCGCTGGTTTGCCGTTTACCCTCGGTGGTATATAACCATTTTCCATCATCAGAAATGGCACCGTGCCCATAAAAATAGCGATCGGATGCGGCCCTTACTCGTGACAACGTCACTCCACGTTGGTAGTCAAACACCTGCATAAAATCACCAGGCCGGCGCGCAAATGCCACTCCTAGCGTTCCAACCTCTCGTCGCTGAGCAGCGACACCATGACCCCGATCGGGCAATGGTAGGCGGAAAACGGGTTGCCCAGACGGATCAGCGCCAACCACCGCGAAAGAGCCATCACGACTCAGCGCACAGCCCAGTAACTCACACCGCGCTGCTGCGGTATTACCACGACAACCACTCAATGTATTTACGACGGTGGGTAAAGCCGCGCCCATTAGCACCGCCTTGAGTAAACGGCGGCGTTTCTGACTAATCGCCATCGGTTGCATTAAACCCCACAACAATGCCTAAATCTTGTGCGACTTGACCACCCAACACGAGTTTTAGATATTCCAGATTGTTATAGACGGTGAGCATGTCACGGTAACCCGGTACGCTGTTGAGCCTATCAAACAGCGGCTCGCCGTCTTTGGGCACACTGTCATAGGCGAGTTGCCAATGCTCGCTAACACGATCGGCTACCTGATGGTTGCCTCGCTCGCGTAGCGCTTGCTCGATACCACCTTCAGCGTGATATTGAACTTGCATCGCTTTAATGCTCTCGCTTAATAGTGTTAGAGAGTGCCGCGATCGCCAAGCTTCTCCTTGGTAGGGGTTAGGAAAACCAGGTTTGCCCAAAGGGCCGGCAAGCTTTTTAAGCACATAATCGAGCTGATGTGTCAGTGCGCCAAGTTTTTCTGCCGTGGCCATCGAAGGTGGCATCCCTAACCACGGGTTTTTCTGCCACGCTAGGGTTAATGCCGTTGCACTTTGCTGCAAACGCCCACTGACGGCAATGGCTACTTCGCAGTGTTTTGGCTGAGTTAAATCCGCTTGGTGATCATACAACAACCATTCCATCGCGCCGACACCTTGCACGGCCACACTTTGATCCGCTAATGCATCCGCGGTCCAGGTAGTATCACTGGCCAGCAAGGCATTCATTTTCCGTCCGGTGGTATTCTTTTTGTCAGGATAAAACTGAATCCGCCAACTTTGTGCCAAGGCTTGCTCTGAGCCCTTTTCTACGCCTTGTAAAGGCATCCAAGCGGTCATAACCTTCTTCCATGCTTGACGCGCCTTATCCACATCCGTGCCCTGCGAGCAAACCGACTGCGTGGTCTGCGCAAGCGCCTTGGTTGCAGAGAGAAACTGTTCGCTTCTTTGTTTTTGTAGTTGCCAAAGGCCATAATTAGGCCCTGTCTCAGCTTGAGACAAACATCCGCCGAGCAACACGGTGGCGCTGAGCGTAAGCACCACAATAGGATTAAATCGAAAACGCATACCACAAGACTCCAGCATGGTGTTTTTATAATAAGTGTTTTTATAATGAACGTAAAAATGCAATCAGTGCATCACGGTCCGCTTTTGGCATCGCCAGTACACGCTGTTTGGCGCCATCGGCTTCGCCACCATGCCATAAAACGGCTTCCATCAACGTTCGAGCACGACCGTCATGTAAGTAGGTACCATCAGCATTAACCTCTTTGGTGTAACCAATCCCCCAAAGTGGTGCCGTTCGCCATTCTCGACCGTTAGCAATAAACTCATCACGGTGATCCGCTAGTCCCTCTCCCATATCGTGTAACAGTAAGTCGGTATAGGGATGAATCTCTTGTTCACTCAGAGCGGCCAGATCAGGACGTTTTGCTGTTGTGAACGACTCAACATGACAAGCGTTACATCCGGCACTAATAAACATCTCTTGCCCTCGTTGGACTTGCGAGTCTTGGATGTTGCGACGCGCGGGAACCGCGAGATGGCGAGCATAAAATTCAACAAAGCCGAGAATATTATCACTCACTTCGGGATCGCCGCCATTGGGCATATCGTCGCACACCGACTGCGACGGCATACAGTTATGATGAGGGAACATCGACGTTGTTAGCCCGACATCGCCATTAAAAGCGGCTGCATTTTGTTGATTCACGTTAGGTAATCCGGCTTTCCACCCAAACCGTCCCAGTGCGGTACGCTGTGTGTCAATATCCCACACTTGGTTGGGGCGCCCGGAAATGCCGTCGCCATTGGCATCCTCAGGATCGGCGTACGCATAGATCGCCTCAGCGGGGATCGACTCGAGTAGCCCCAGACCTATCATCGGTGGTGCGATCCGCGCTGACAGCTGCACATTCTCTGCCATCGGACCATAATTAAGGTCTGTAATAGCTAAGTTTGGCTGGCGTAATGTTACGGTCTCACCGTCTTCAAAGGTCACCGGTACTTCGCGATAGCTGATTGCTATTTTGCCCTCTGGCTTGACGCCTGGTAAGGCAAAATCTTGAAGTTGACCGCCATAATTGGGCTCTGGAATATTGCCATATTGGATCAGCTTTTGTTTTTCCGCTTCACTCATCGCTGGCACACTCAGCCGAACCAACATGGAAACGGCATTGATATCACCTGGCGATGGAGGATGGCCTCGCCCATCTTTGATATGGCAATTTTGGCAGCCATTAGTATTAAATAATGGGCCAAGGCCGTCACGGGCATCCGTTGATGCCGGTGAACTGACCCAAGGATTACGAAAAAAGCTATTACCGACACTGAAATCAATGCGCTCACTCATCGGCAGGTTAGCGGCAGGTTGGGAAAAGGCGTTCGGTCCTTGCTTGATAACGGTTGTTCCCCCACCGGATGTGCGCTCGAACGCAAGTGCGGAGGTGGTCACCAAAAAAGTAAGACATGTCACGTTAAGGTAAGCAATGACATTGGGCTTCATAGTGTGTCCTGACAAGGCAAAAAGCCCCGTACCACGGGGCTAACTAGAATAATATGTCGTTTAGAATTGGTGATCAGCGGTGTCTGGATTCAGGTTATCAATACCAATCACTTGCGCCGCTTGTTCAATATGCTTGGTCTGATCCACCAGCGCCGCGATAGATGCGTTGACCAGTTGATTCCCTTCGTTATTACCAGCAGCAATCAGCTGATCAAAATACACGTTGTTGTCCTCCGCAGAAACAACCAAGGTTTTAACTTGCTGCTGCGCTTGATCAAAGCTGGCTTTAATTGCCTCTGCGGCATCGGCATTTTTATCTTTAACCAAATCAAGGACTGACGGTCCCGATAAAGTATTACCATTCACGCGCTGATATGTCCCCGTCATGACATTGTAAATGCCCTGCTCGTTATAAAAATGCGAATTGTGCGTATTGTCAGAAAAACAGTCATGCTCATCTTCGGTTGAGTTAGCTTCTAGTGCGACTTTCATTCGCTCCCCCGCCAGTTCACCTAACGACAGTGATCCCATACCAAATAGCATTTTGCGTAGGCCATTCTCACTTGAATCGGCAAGCAGACTCGCACGATAATTATCTTTGTTACCCTCGGCCCATTGATCACGCATCCACGCTAGATCATCAACCAATAGATCAGCAGCCGCTTTCAAGTAATCACGACGACGATCACAATGGTCATGGGTACACGCTTCACCATAGGCGAAATCGGTATAAGGGCGGTCACCGGCTCCTGCGTTGGTGCCGTTTAAATCTTGCCCCCACAACAGGAACTCGATGGCATGGTAGCCCGATGCCACATTGGCTTCTGAGCCGCCCACTTCATTTAAACTTGCCAGCAGTGTCGGCGTGATATCAGTAACATCAAGATCGGTGGCGCCAATCTGAATGCGCTGATTCGCAATAATGTTAGCTGTCGCTCCGGCATTACCGAGTTCTGCCTGATAGCCATCCGCGACATAATCAATTAACCCCTCGTCCAAAGGCCAAGCATTGAGCTGTCCTTCCCAGTCATCGACAATGGCATTACCAAAGCGAAAAACTTCTGACTGTTGGTAAGGTACACGTGCATCTAGCCACGCCTTTTTGGCTGCCTGAAGGGTTGTTTCAGAAGGTTCGGCAACAAAAGCGTTCAGTGCACTGTCGAGTTCAACCGCGGTTGTGTGAGCATCAGCAAAAACGGCGTGAGCAATGTCTGCATAATGTGCCACGACCTCTTGTTGGGTCGCCGCATTAGCGCCAAATGGGGCCGCAAATAGTGAGAGCGCAATCAGGTTGCGCTTAAACGGTGTCAATTCCATAGTCGTGTTGTCCTTCGCCTTATATGAACGGTTATGATAACCATTATCGTTTGTACGAAAGAATTCTAAGCATAATGTTACGAAATGCAACAAAGAATTTTTCTCATTACGCGAAGTGTGATGGCTATGCTATGTGTAAGGTTGACTGCAATACGTTGCAATGCACATCCGACCTGTTATTTAGCTAAACCGATGACTATAGGCCATTTTTTGCACTTACTCTCTGAAACAGTCAAAAATAACAATAAATTAGATTTAATTTGAACTCTAATGGTTATAATAGACTGAAAGCACGTCGATTATTTTCTCGTTGAAACAAACATAAATCATCGATTTTTCTCTCGATGTCTTTGCACTACAACCGCGGGTATTGTAAGTTTCGGGGGCAATTTTTTCTGGTGGAGGTGAGGTAATGGAAAAACACGAAGAAGTACTGGTCGCATTGCGGCAAATTATACGCGCAATCGATTTGCATTCACGAAAGCTTAACAAAGTATCGGGGATCACTGGCCCCCAATTGGTACTGATGCGTGCGATTAAAGAGCTTGGTCAAGTGACGATTCGTAAGTTATCTGTCCATACCAACATGAGCCAGGCCACAGCAACCACCATTTTGGACCGCTTAGAAAAGCGTGGGCTGATTTTGCGTGTCCGGAGCGAGCTTGATAAGCGTAAAGTGCACGCACACCTGACCGAACAAGGGGAAGCGGCATTGGAACAAGCCCCTAAGCCACTGCAGGAAAACTTTATCTCACGCTTTCAAAACCTAGAAGAATGGGAACAATCTCTGCTGCTGTCCTCTGTCCAACGTATCTCATCAATGATGAATGCAGACGATATTGATGCCGCACCGATGCTAGAGGTGTCTGCGCTTACCTCGCATCACTCCATGTCTCAGGCTAAAAAATAGCAGCTACCGGCGGGTAAACAGGACGTCTCCACCGGTCAACCTGCCAGCAAGGCGCCAGAAAAGCCATGGATTGAACGCTTTTTGTCGCCATTGCTCATCTGAAAATAAAAAGACGGCACCACGTACCGTCTGTTGATTTTACCCTTGATCAACGCCTTCGCACGAATGACCAACACCTTCGCTCTAAGGCACGTTATGCCCTTTCGAAGCGACCCATATGCGATACCACTGCTCACGCGTTAATTTAAGATCATAAGCCTGTTTAGCGGTTTTCACTCGCTCAATGTTCCCCGAGCCTATAATGGGTAATGGTTTCGATGGATGCCGCATCACCCAAGCATAAATCACTTGATCGATACTCGCGCCGCCTAACTCCTCACCAATAGTGCTAAGCGTTTCGCGCACACGGACAGCCTGTTGTGACTCACCCGTCAATAATTCACCGCCAGCAAGGCATGACCACGCCATCGGTTTTATCTGAAGACGCTGAAGCTGATCAAGCGTGCCATCGTGGATCACATCAAAACGTAGCGGGTTGATTTCAACCTGATTGGTGACGAGCGATTCGTCCCAACGAGATTGCAATAAATCAAATTGTGACGGCGTAAAGTTTGATACCCCGAAGTGCGCGACTTTTCCGTGATAGCGAAGCGTTGTAAACGCCTCTGCCACTTCATCCGCGTCCATCAATGCATCAGGGCGATGCAACAATAACACGTCGAGCTTTTCCACCCCTAAACGCTTCAGTGAATGATCCACCGACTCCAGGATATGATGATAGCTGGTGTCATAATGATTAATTTTACGATTAGGGGCCGCCTCGCTGACCAACTTAATGTCGCACTTGGAGACAACTTGGATCGATTTTCTCACACTCGGATCCAATTTTACCGCTTGTCCAAACAAGGTTTCACAGCGATAGTCTCCATAGATATCAGCATGATCAACCGTTGTAATTCCCAAATCAATATGGGATTTGAGAAAACTGAGCCGCTGCTGCGGGGTCATCTGCCAATCATCTAATCGCCAGTATCCCTGCACCATAGGCGAGAAAAACGGGCCGACCGGAGAAATGGATGTCGCTTTAAACTCTGACAAAACGCGTCCTTATATGCCGAGAAGTGAAGATCTCATGCTAGTCCGATCAATTTCACGTCACAATCCCTTTTTTATTAATATAACGAGATAGTTTGTTTTCTCTCAATTTTTGATTTTTTGCGTACCACGCGTTTGAACGAAAGATGAGCAATTTGTCATCAATACTTGGCGAATGGGACGAACTTCGGTATCTTATGCGCCGCAAAAAAGCAAAAAGGAAGCGAAAATGCTTATTCGACGCATGGAGTTGCGTGATTGTGACGCGATCAATACCATTTATAACTATTACATCACCCACACTGCGATCACGTTCGATTTAGCCCCTTGGCAAAAGCAAGAGCGTGAACATTGGTTTGCGCAATTTGATCCGTCCTCCCGCTATCAAGCTTGGGTGGCAGAGCAAGATCAACAAATCGTTGGGTTTGCTTATAACACGCCGTTCAACGCTAAACAGGCTTTTCATATCGCCTCAGAGATCACGATTTACACCGCGCCTGATGCCGGCGGTCGCGGTATCGGCTCACAATTGATGCGCACTTTGCTCGAGGGGATGCGAGAGCAAGATCTTCGCCGTGCTTACTCGCTGATCACACTCCCTAACCCCTCTTCACTGGCGCTTCATCGTCGTTTTGGCTTTCAGCAAGTTGGCCAACTTAACGAGGTCGGTGAAAAGTTCGGCCAATACCATAGTGTCGCCATGCTCGAGTGTGATCTGACCGTTTGAGCATGCTGTTGGCCTGTTGAATAAGCCCCACCCTCTTCACCATGCACCGTTACGGTGCCCTCATTTGATACCGTCGTCACGACGTTCAGGAGTTTAGTAGTATGAAAGTTCGCACAAAGGTATCTGCGGCAATCATCTCCGCCTGTGTTATCTGTATTCTCGCCACCGCAGCAGTGCTTGCCAATCGCACCACTGCATTGTTTGGCGACCAAATGCAAGATCAAGCCATTAGCCAGCTCAAAGCAGTCCGTGAAGCTAAACAATCAGAGCTAAGCAGTTATTTTTCATTTATCGGTCAACAGTTGACATCAATGGCCGATTCAACCATGACTGAAAATGCCGTTAACGCATTTAGTCAGGCCTATTTACGCTACAGCCGTGAAGTACGGACCGACCGCGCGTCACGCCGCGCCCTGCAGGATTACTATACCGACACCTTTGGTGATGCCTACCAGGCGCTTAACGATACGAATGCCAACGCTCGTTCCAACCTCGCCGCGCTCGCCCCCGCCACGCGTACACTGCAACAATTTTACATCAGTGGTAGCCCGCACCCTTTGGGCGAGAAAGACAAGTTAGTTACCACTAATGACGGATCAACCTACGATAACGTTCACACCCAGTACCATCCCAACTATCACCGTTTTGCCGAAACCTTTGGCTACCAAGATATTTTATTAGCAGATGCGAACGGTCGTATCGTTTATTCGGTGGCGAAAGAAATCGATTTTGGCACCAGTTTGTTTGCCGGTCCCTACGCCACCAGCGGGATGGGAGATGCGTTTTTAGAGGCTATCGACGCGCAAGCAGGCGACATTAGTTTTGTTGATTATCGCCCTTATTTTCCCAGCTATGACGAGCCAGCTTCATTTATCGCTACCCCTATTGTTGAAAACGGCGAAACCCAAGGGGTGCTGATCTTTAAACTGCCTATCGCACGATTAAGCGGTGTCATAAGTGGCCAAGGGCACTGGCAATCTGCCGGATTTGGTGAGACGGGCGAAATGTTTATGGTGGGGCCAGACAAGGTTCTCCGTACCGAGGCACGCGCGTTACAAGAAGATAAATCGGCCTATTTGAGTTTGTTACGCACCAATGGCGTAAAACCCGGTTTGATTAACCGCATCGACTTCACTGACACCGCGGCTGGACAAATGCCAATCGATTCTCCAAGTGTGGCCCAGGCGCTCGCGGGCCAAACAGGCACGGGGGAAGAAAAAAGCTACCGCAACCAAACCGTTTATACCGCTTATGCGCCGATTGATGTATTTGGAAAGCGCTGGGCGTTGGTGAATCAAATTAGTCAACAAGAAGCGCTTGCCCAAGTGACGACCATGAAAGACACTATTTTAAACGCCACCGTGCTCACATCGCTGGTTCTGGTGGGTGTCGCGATACTGATTGGTTATGTACTGGGTGGCAATATTGCTAAACCCATGATTGCGGTGACCACACGGATTAAGACGATCGCCGAAGACAAGGATTTAACTCAACGGCTGCCGGATAAAGGTAAAGATGAAATGGCGCTGCTCGGCCGTTCGCTCAATCAGATGTTTGCCAGCTTCCAAACCGTGATCCAAGAAGCGCATCAAGCATCTGGATTACTTGGGCAAGCCGCTAACGATATTAACCAAGACGTAGTCACCATGCACGATCGCGTTACCGACCAGGTCAAGCATACCCATCAAGTGGCCTCAGCGGCGACGGAAATGGCTACATCGGTTACGGATGTCGCGCAATACGCCGATCAAGCCTCAACCGCATCAGACGATATCACCCAAGCGGTGAATAAAGGCTCGCAAATTGGTGACGATCTGGTGGAACAGATCCGCACGTTGTCATCGAGTATGGACGCCGCCACGGCGACCATGAGCCGCTTATCGCAGCAAAGTGAGGAAATTGGCACCGTGCTCGATGTGATCCAAGCGATTGCCGAGCAAACAAACTTGTTGGCATTGAATGCTGCTATCGAGGCCGCCCGTGCCGGCGAACAAGGCCGTGGATTCAGCGTGGTCGCTGAAGAAGTACGTACCCTTGCCTCTCGCACCCAGGACTCCACCGAAAGTATTCGCGATAAAATTGCCGCATTGCGCCAAGAGACCCAATCGGCGGTGGCGGATATGGATACCACCAGCCAAACCGTAGAAGCCTGTGTGGACTATTGTCAGCAAAACAACGCCGCGCTGGTTGATATTGCTAACATGGTTACCGAAATAAACCAAATGACCTCACACATCGCCAATGCCACACAGCAGCAAACGCAAGTCACAACGGAGATTAGCGAAAGCATCACAGACATTGCACAATCAGCAGAGACTGTCTCGCAACGTACGCATGACACGGCAGAAACCGTCACCGGCTTAAGCCAACGTTCTGCGCGATTGGCGGATACCATCGGACATTTCAAAACCGAATAATATATCTCACAATATTAACGCTTTGTGTCATCCTCGCCGATGGCCCCACAGACGTTAAAATACGTGTGGTTTGGCATAAGCGCCTTCTCGCTCGTGCAAGCTTGGTGTGATTTCCGCCGCGCGCCCGTTGCACGGCGCCATCGGAGATTAAGGTCAAAGTTGGCGCCGGTGTTAAAATTGGCGCCGATCGTGACAGGCGCAGTGCAACTGGCGCCCGTTGGCAATGTGCACCTATCCATCATCGTGCTGGGGCTTGTGTCACCTACGCCAATGGCACCATCGATGTATAAATTTTGTCATTGTATGCATTCCCACGCAGGAGCGTGGGAACGAGTAATCCACAATATTAACGCTTTGTGTCATCCGCGCCGATGGCCCCACAGACGTTAAAGTGCGTGTAAGTCGGACAAGCGCCAGTGCGGTGTTAGTCGTGCATACCCAAGCTAACGCGCGCCTCCGACACCTGGGGCAAATTTGGCATCGAATGTGACAAGCGCCCGGTAGCATCGGGCGCCTATCCCAATCTACTACCGGGGCTTGTTTCACCTACGCCAATGACACTGGCTCTTGCGCAAGCGCTTGACGCTTCTCCTCACCAAAACCGCGTAAGCCAACCACATGCACATGCTCACGATCGTTAAAGATCTTGCGCACTAATTTATAGGTGGTGCCTTGCTCTGGGCTGATGTTTTCCGGTGCGGCAATCAACAGCTGCATATCCAAACGATGACACAACTCAAACAAGGTCGAGATCGATTTAGCATCCAAACGGGCGGCCTCGTCGAGGAACAGCAAGCGACATGGGATCACGTCTTTACCGCGTAACCGCCGTGATTCCTCTTCCCAGCTTTGAATTACCATCAGCAAAATGGCCTGGCCGGTACCAATGGCCTCCCCTGTCGACAACGCACCGGATTCCGCTTTCAGCCAGCCGTCGGTACCACGATTCACCTCAATGCCTAATTCGAGGAAATTGCGATAATCTAACAACTCTTCGCCTAAGGTCTGTGGTGAACGCTGCCCCATGTCGATATGCGGATTCAGGCGTTGGAATAACTTCGCCATCGCTTCTGAGAAGGTCAGGTTTGGATTGCCGAACAAGTCTTGGTGTTGATCGGCATGCTCGGCTAAGCCCATCAGTAGCTGCGCATGAGTGTCACGAATCGAGACATTGAGACGCACGCCTTTAACCTGACCAAACCCGACACTTTGCAACCCTTGGTTGAGCATGCGGATCCGGTTTTGTTCACGCTGAATCGTTTTACGAATAATATTAGCGACCGACTCTGAGCTGATCGCTAACCGCTGCTCACGCTGCGTGAGTTCTTCGGTCAGGCGCGCAAGCTCCACTTCCATCTCTTCAATCGCTTCAACTGGATCGTCGGTGCGAATAATGTCGTGGCGGATCCGCTCGCGCAGATGTTGATAAACCGCAACGTAAAACAACACTTTACGCTCAGGCCGACCGATATCTTCTGACGCGCGTAAAGCATCACGCAAAATTTCATTATCGGCCACGGCAAGGCGCAAGGCACCCAACGACTTATCCGACAGTGAGCGCAATTCCTCGGCAGACATATACGCCATTTCTCGGCGGTTCAGTTGCTTTTCAACGCCGTTATCACGCGCAATCCGTAATACACTGCACCAGCCTGCTTTGGCATTGACCACAAACTGACGCAGTTCTTTATACTGCTTGAGCGATTTACGCAGCTCTTTGGTCAGCGACTTGGTTTCCATCTCTAACGAGGTGATCCCGCGTGACAGCTCACTATGTCGCTGTCGCGCTTGGTGCATGTGCTCATACAAGGTATCGCGACGATGCTGCGCGCGCATCAAAGCTTCTTCGTCCGCTTGTACACCTAACTCGGCAAATTCACGTTTAAACTCGTTCAACGTCTCTTGCTTGGACTGATGGGCACTTTTAAGCGACGCGAGCAGCTGCTGATACTGGCTATTTTGCCCCTGTACCTGCTTTAGCGCATCACGCTCACGTTGGCGAACTTGCTCTGCGTCTTTTAGTTTGGCCTTCAGTTGCTCGTTTAACTCACTGCTTTGCGTCAGCATCTCTGCCGCATCTTGATAGGCAAAATGAGGACGGCGCTCCGCTAAGTCGGCGACCGCAAATAGCTGTTGCTTAATCGCTTGTAAGGCTTCATCCGCTTCTTGATAGGCTTGCTCCAACTTATCAAACTGCTCAGGATCACTCTCCAATGTGGCCAAGTATCCTTCTAGGGACGCCAACGTCTCTCCATGCTGCTGGATAAACGTTTTGGCCTGTTCCGCCGCGTGCAGGTTGTCATTCGCGGTTTGCAAGCGAACATCAAGTTCGGATTCTGCCAGGGCGTCGGCACAGTAACGCAGCTTATCAAGGCATTGCAGGGCTTGCTGACAACGTGAAACCTCAGCCTCATGCTGCGTCAGCGTCTGTTTACTCTCAGTTATCGCGCGCTGGGTTTGCACGCGTTTTTCACGGCAACGCGCTATCGCTTGCTCGGGATCGGGAGTAAAGGCAACGGTTAGGTGCTCCGCAATAAATTGGCTAAACGCTTGCGATAAACGCTGCCACTTTTGCACATCAAACGAGGCCTTCGCGTAATCTTCTACCAGTGCATCACGTTGTGCTCTGAGCTGCTCAAGCCGATGCTCACGAGCCGCACGGCCAAATAGCGGGATCTCTGGGAAGCGTGAATAGCGCATTTGCCGATCATTCAGGTGCACACATACCGCACCGCCCAGCTCTTGAGCATCAAACACGCGATCATCAAATGCGTCCGCATCGCCTTCAATGATGTAAAGATCATCTGGGCACGCGTCAAGCGAAGCCAGCTTCTCCTTTACGCCTTTCAGATCCGGCACCACAATCGCATGACGCGCTGGACCATACAGAGCGCTAAAATACGGGGCATCTTCTAAGGTAATATCGTCGTAAATCTCAGAGAGCAGGGTTCCGCCAAGCGTCTCTGCCAGTCCTTGTAATTGCGAATCTTCACTGCCACCAGGTTGCGCCAGCTGTTCAATCGCCCGCTCTATCTCGGCTTTTTGGCGGGCAAGCTGCTCTTGATGATGGGTCTGCTGACGCACCGACTCATGTGTGGCATGCATGGCGTCCATCACCGCTTGGCTATCCGCCAAGGTTTGCTCGGTCTGGGTTTCGAGTTTGGTCAACGCCTCATTGGCGGCAAACCAACGGGGCGCTTTGCCTTCAAGCTCACGAATGTCCGCATCAATCGCTGCCTCGGTACGTGACAACTCGCGCAGCCGCTCGGCTTGAGCCTCTTTTTCTTGCTGTAAGGTCTCTCGTTTTTCTTGTTGCAAGGCAACAGCTTGCTCCACGGCATCACTATCAGCCGGGCGCTCCCCGGTTAACGCCTGATAGTCTAACACCAGGTGGCTAGCCTTTTGCTGCTGCTCAACACGTTGGGTTAATTCGCGATGTTCATATTGGCGTTGTGAGAGGCTGTCGGCGAGATAGCGACGGGTGCGCCCCTGCTCTACCCAATACTTGGCTTTTTCTCCTGCCTCGGACCGGGCCACTGACGGGTCAATGCGTTGTAATAAGCTTAATCCTTGCGCAAACTGATTGGCCGTTGCCGATGCCAGATCCCGCTTGTGTTTAAGCGACAATACGCGATCCGTTTGCTCTGATTCTTCGGTTTTGAGCCTTTGCAAGCAGGCCCCTGCCTCATCGACGGTTAAGGCGTCATCGTCGGTGAGACGTCTGGCTGTTTCCAGCGCCGTTACAGCTTGCTGATATTGCAAAGATCGCGTTTGCTGAGTATTTAGCGCTTGCTGATAGTCCGCCAGTTGCGTTTTCAGGCTATCGACTTCTTCTTCACTTTGTGCCGCCCGCAACTCGGCCTCGGTGAGCTGCTCCGTGGCTTCTTCCACCACCATGATTTGCTCTTCCAGTCGCTCAGACAATTCAAGCAAGTCTTCTTCATAACGCTGGATTTTTTCTTGCTGACGCATCGCCGATTGCACCAGTTGTAAGTGGTCCGCCGCGGCTTGATGGTCTTGCTCAAGATGATCTTGTCCGGCTTCCAACTCACTTAATTCGGCACGCATGGCCTCAGCGTGCTGCTGTTTTTGCTGCAAGGTTTGCTGCGCGGCGTTTAATTCAGCCCGCAAAGACAAAGCCTGTTCGAGCTTGGTACGACGTTCGTTAGCATGGCGCATGTAATCTGAAGCCACATAATGGGTCGCCTCGGTGATCAGGTGCTTAAACAAATCCCGATCACGCTGGGTAACTTTAATCGCCTCCAGCGTCATGCGGTTTTCTTTTAGCGCCACTTCCATGTCTTGGAAGGCTTTTTTAACCCCACCATTTTGTGGCAATAAGTACTCACGAAGTGACTTAGTAATGGCACTGGAAATACCGCCATACAAAGACGCTTCGATCAGACGGTAGAATTTGCCACGATCTTGTTGCGTACGCAGCTTTTTAGGTAACACCCCAAATTCAAACATTTGCGCATGATAGTCAGTGACCGAACTAAACGCTTTAAAATGCGCGGTTTCATACGCACCGGCCGCGTCTTTCACTTCGTTCAACTGACGCACTCGTGCTTGGCCGTTATTTAAGGTTTCCACCAAGACATCAGTAGGTGAGACGGAGGACGGTAACCCTTGCAAGATAAATGGCTTGATATCGACTTTCTTATCTCGACCGGCGACTTGCTGTAGGCGTACGCCAAATAACACGCGCTGTTGACGCGAGTTCACCACGTCTAATGCCGCATAACAGGCGCCTGGTTGCAATTTACCGTGCAAACCTTTGTCTCGAGATGCGCTCGAGCTGCCTGCTTCCGTGGTATTGCGAAAGTGCAGTAAGGTTTGATCGGGGATCAATGAAGTAATAAAAGCCGCCATAGTGGTGGATTTACCGGCGCCATTGCCACCCGATAACGTGGTGACCAGTGAATCGATATCAAAGGTCCGCGCAAAAAAGCCGTTCCAGTTCACCATGGTGAGTGATTGATACTTACCGCGCTGGCTCATGCTGTCGGCTCCTCCGTGTGTTGTGTTGCGGACGTCTCAGCTTCCTGATCAAACGCATCATCAAGCAAGCTAGATTGAATATGTTCTTGGCTATGGACCACAGCTTCACCATCTCGGATTAAGCGTAACTGCGCTTCTTGCGGATCATCGCCCGTGCGTACATCGGCGCCAAAACGGAAAGTGGCTTCACTAACGCGAAACTTATTGCCCTCACCAATCGGCAAGATCATTCCCAAACGACGCAGGCGACGCAGCGAGGTTTTCACCTTATCAAACAGCTTCTCGCGGTCGAGATCGGAGCCTGTGGCACGGTGAGTGACCAGCTTCATCAGTTTTTTCTCGTCGGCCAATGCCATCAGCTCGTCGAACAATTCTTGCGTGGTAAAGATCCCTTCTTGGGCTAAGCGCTCTGGGCTCAAATACAAAAAGCACAGCACTTTGCCGACCAGCATATCAAGCTCCGACAAAACACTGCGGCGGATAAGGCTGGTGGAACGCGGACGCAGATAGAAAAAGCCTTCTGGCGCACGCACTAACTCAGCGTTATAGCGCTGATAAAAAATATTTAACGCTTGCTCAAATTCAATCAGCAAGGCGTGGTTATCTAAATCGTCACTGGCAACATGGCGGCCAGCGCGTAATGCACTATCCAACGCCGGAAATAAAGGGTTAGCAATGGCTTTGGCCAGTTCCTCTGGCATTGGCTGTTCAGTATTTATCGATGACATTCGCTTGTACCTTCGCTCCGAAGTCGTTAATCGCCTGCCAATCAGGCTGAATCGCGTTGAGATCAGATTGGGAATAGCCCATCCGAACCGCTTGATTAATCACTAAGCGCGCGAGATCAAAATGGCGAGCTTGGGGGTGCTCGGCTAAGTAGTCTTTAAGAACACGACCGAGATCGATCGCTTGTCCGGTTTCTCGGTGACGGTTGAGCATCTGTGAAACTTTCTGTGACAAGGTGTCATCAACCACAGCCAATTGCTCAAACGTCACTTCTTCTGGCATATCGCCGGTGACTTCATCATCACGTAACACCAAGGCTTCATCACGGGTGTCGCGCAAACGCTCGGCATCCGCATAGGTCAAAAACCACGGCGCATCCAAATAGTCCGAGACCGATTGGCGCAGACGCTGACTAAACGCACGGTTTTTATCCATATCAATCGCGGTTCGAATAAATTTATGCACATGGCGATCGTAACCTATCCATAAATCAATCGCTTGCTGACCCCAGTTCACGATCCGATCCAGTTTCATCTGCAGTCTATAAACCATGGCATCGACAAACTCGAGCTCGTCGCGTTGTCGCACCACTTCCTGGATCTCTAACAATTGGCTTTGTAACTCATCTCCCGCCGCTTGCAGGGTTTCTTGCAGCTCTTGCAACGTATTGGATGTTTCATTTAACAAGTGCTCACAGTTAGCGATAGCGGCTTGCCAGTCTTGGGTAAGTAAGGCGGCAATATCGTCTTTAACTTGCTGTTGCTGCTCATCCATCACCCGCTGGTTGAGATCGATACGGTCAAAGATATCGGCCACCGAGTATTTTAATATCCCATACACATTGTGACGCCAAAAAGCGGCATCGCCATCTTCCTCTGCCGCACCGCGTGCCTTAGCGATTTCATCCGCGACCATTGAAAGCTGTACAGACAACTTTAACGTCGAGTATTCACGGTGGCGCGCATAATAATCCGCAATGCCCAGGGCGAGCGGCGTCAGACGATAAATGCTATCGCCCTCGGTCATTTCACTGGTAAAACGGCTTAATAAGCGCGCTTGCACCATTTCATTGATGGCATTGTTGGCACGAAAAGCGATGTTGCCGACGCTGCCACCTTCGTCATTCATAAACTGTTCACTCACTAGCCGAAAAACATCGACTAATTCATGTTCGTTCAGTTCATCGTCTAAGCGCTCTTGGCTCATCACCGCCATTGCCAGCAAAAATGCCAAACGCTCGGGCGGCAGCTGAAGTGCAAAGTTATTGTGTTTAACCCAACTGACCAATTCCGGTACGGTCTGAGCGTCGCCTTCCCCATGCTGAGAAGACTGAGCCTGATCACTCATCGGTTGTCCTTGTTTTCATCTTGATGACTGGAGGCATTATGTTGCCCCCATACATGAATATATCGCCCTAGAGACACAAACGGCTCTTGGCGGCAAAGTTGCTGTTCCAACGCCAGCACCTGCTCAAAGGTAAAATCACCAATATTGGTATCGCGCATGTAGTCATGAAACGTGCGCACCCCGGTTTTACCTTTGAGGCTAATGCCACTGTCTTGCATCCATTGATAGACACTGTCTGGCTGCAACCCTTTGGGCGGTTGCAGTTTAAACCGTTTACGGTGCGGCATTCCCTGTTCAACATGGGTCAAGTTGCCACAGACGAGGTTTTTAAACAGCAATCCGGTTTGGTTATAAAACATCACGGATACGACGCCACCCGGCCGTACATGGCTGAGCAAATCTTTTAGCACTTGCTCAGGAGCGGCGACCCACTCCAATACCGCGTGAAATAAAATCACATCCGGGGGTGACGCCAAATGCTCACCAATGGACTGCACCGAGGAGTGGACCAGCTGATACTGCGCAAGTAAGTCCTGTTGTTCAATCTCCTGACGCGCCAACTCGAGCATTTGTGAAGAAAGATCACACAAAGTGACCCTGTGACCTCGAGCGGCCAGCGGTTGTGAAATCGGTGCAACGCCGCCACCCGCATCCAAAATATGGAGTGGTTGATCCGGCGGAAAGCACTGCAACATCTGCTCGATGTCGTGCCAAATTACCGCTTGACGGATTTCGCCTTTGCCCGATCCATAAATGTTTTTAACAAATTTGTGGGCGATGTCGTCGAAATTTTTATCCTCAGTCACAATGGCATTCGTTATCATTGAGTGGTATGAAGGCTTATTCTGTCACAAGCCTTACGTTAATAAAGGTTTATGGCATTATTTGTGCCTCGTTTGACTATATTTCGGGCGACATTGCATGTTTGAATTAAAAAAACTTATCTCAACCTTGATAATGCCCTTGCCCGCGCTGTTGCTCTTGGGTCTTTTCGGGCTATGCCTGCTTTGGTTCTCTCAGCGTAAAAGGCTGGCATCTTTTGTTATTTTCATCGCGTTTGCTGGGATTTTTCTCACTGCGTTTCAACCGGTCGCCTCTGGGTTACTTCGCCCTCTTGAGCGTCAATACACCGCTTTTCTCCCGACAGAGAAACCGGTGGACTTTGTAATGGTACTTGGAAACAGTCATGTGGTAGATGACGCATTACCACCAACGTCTGAACTCTCGCGTGCAGCGCTCATGCGTCTGACCGAGGGGATCCGAATTCACCGGATGTATCCGACATCCAAACTAATATTATCGGGCTATGACCACGGCTATGAGGTGAGCCACGCCCGCATGTTGGCACGTGTCGCGATGGCGCTGGGGGTCAACAAAAACAGTATCTTGTTACTGGAAACAGCAAAAGATACCTGGGAGGAGGCGTATCAAGCAGCGTCTGTGGTGGGGAGTCGTAATCTGGTGTTAGTCACATCAGCCGCACATATGGAGCGCGCGGTATATGAGTTTCAAAGCGCAGGCCTTAATCCCATCCCTGCACCGACCAACTTCATGGCGCAAAAAGAGATCAAACAGCCATGGATTAAATACAGCCCTCGCGCCCAATACTTGGAACAGTTTGAGCGCTATTGGCACGAGCGGCTCGGTCAAGCCTGGCAACGCCTTCGTGATTTGATCGCACAGCCGGCATCCAAGTAACAGCGAAGAGACAACGGATAACAAGAAAAGGTAACGGGTAAAAAAGGAAAAAGCCGCGATAACATTCGCGGCTTTTTTTATCGTTTATTGCCATGACAAGCGAGGAGATTACGACCTGATGGCTGTTAACGTCACTCGCTTGCACCATTGGCGGCGATATGCGCACGTACCGCCTCGAGATCAGCCTGGGTATCGACCCCATGCGGTGGCGTTTCGGCGGCAACCGCAACATGAATTTTTTCACCATGCCAAAGCACTCTGAGCTGCTCAAGCGACTCAATCTTTTCCAACGGACTTGGCGTCCAATGAATGTAGCGACTAATAAACCCCGCACGGTAGCCATAAATGCCAACATGACGGAGTAAAGCGTCTGGAATATCGGGAGATTCAGCCTCGAAATGAGTACGATCCCAGGGAATCGTGGCGCGACTGAAATACAACGCAAACCCTTGCTGATCCGTGACGACTTTGACCACGTTGGGGTTGAATACTTGCTCACTGTCATCAATCGCAACGGCTAAGGTCGCCATCGGGGCTTGCGGGTACTGATTCAAATTCGCCGCCACTTGCCCAATCACTGCAGACGGAATTAAAGGCTCATCGCCTTGCACGTTGACAATGATGTCATCATCAGCAAAACCGTATTGTGCCACCACTTCCGCCAAGCGTTCAGTCCCTGACTCATGGTCAGCACGTGTTAGGCATACGTCGCCGCCAAAGTCACGTACCGCAGTCTCAATGCGTTTGTCGTCTGTTGCAACAATGACCTTACTGGCCCCTGCGGCTTGCGCGCGCTCATACACATGTTGGATCATCGGTTTGCCAGCGATCTCAGCCAATGGCTTTCCTGGCAGACGGCTTGAACCAAACCGTGCTGGGATCACCACATAAAACGGACTCATCCTTGCACCTCTTCCAAGGATAAATCGCGCGCTTCCGACGCGAGCAGTACCGGAATTCCATCGACAATAGGATAAGCAACCCGATCGAATTTACAAATCAGCTCGTTATTATCTCGGTTATAAAACAATTTGCCCTGGCATGATGGGCAGGCCACGATTTCAAGCAGGCGGTGATCCATAGCGTTCCTTTTTTATTTGTTCGCGTTTTTGGTCAAACGTTCGATCTTGGCGAGTAAAGCCTGGGCCGCAGCCTCCGGCAAACTCGCTTCTACCGGCAAATACCACCAGTTATCTTGTGCGATGCCTTGGTATTTTACCGCGTCTTTTTCGGTCATGAGTAAATGTTGCCCCTTCTTTGCCAGCCTGTCCAGTTCCTCAGCGCTGAGGGTTTGGTGATCATTGATCCCTTGGCTGTACAGAGGCGTCACGCCCATTTGTTGCAACGTGGCAAAAAAACGCGGCGGATGACCAATCCCTGCCACGGCAACCACACCCGGTAACATAGATGCAGGGCAAGCCTGACCGGTTCGAAGGTTCGTGGCTTGCCCGGCCACCAAATGCATAGGCCACTCTTGCCCTTGGGTGGTGCCGCCGTTATTAATCAGCATGTCGACACTGTCGAGGCGATCGACCGATTCACGTAAGGGTCCAAGGGGTAAGTAATGACCATTACCAAAGCGGCGCTGACCATCAATGATCACGATTTCAAGATCACGGTCTAAACGGTAATGCTGCATGCCATCGTCCGTCACCACGATATCGACGCCCTCTTGCAATAAGCGCTTCACTGCTTCACTGCGGTCAGGGTCAACGCACACTGGTACCTGAGTGCGGCGAGCGATTAATACCGGCTCATCACCGGCGGCTCTCGGCGATGTCGTTTGCGTCAACAGTAACGGGTATTGGTCTGATTTACCGCCATATCCACGGGAGACCACGCCTGGACGATAGCCTTGCGCTTTCAGTTGCTCCACTAGCCAGATCACGAAGGGAGTTTTACCGTTTCCCCCCACCATGATATTACCGACAACCACCACAGGAACTGGCGCACGATAACAGGGCGATTTCCCGCGCAAATATTGACGGCGCCGATGACGAGCAATCAAACCAAATAAAGCACTAAACGGCCGTAATAGCGCCGTCCAAAAGGATCCTTGATGGCCAAACCAAAGTTGATCCAGCATACTTAGTCACCAAACTGAATACGATGGAGTTGAGCGTAGGCACCGTTGTGCGCGAGCAATGCTTGATGGCTACCTCGCTCAACAATTTCACCTTCATCCACCACCAAAATTTGATCGGCATCTTCAATGGTAGATAGACGGTGAGCAATCACCAGTACGGTGCGGTCTTTTTGCAGCTCATCCAAGGCGGCTTGAATCGCGCGCTCTGACTCTGTATCCAGGGCCGAGGTTGCTTCATCCAGGATTAAAACAGGCGCATTACGTAACAGCGCGCGGGCAATGGCGATACGCTGACGCTGTCCACCCGACAAACTCACGCCATTTTCACCAATCATGGTGTCGTAGCCCTCATCCATACCGCGAATAAAGTCGTCTGCGTAGGCCAACTTAGCGGCATGCTTAATTTGCTCGAGGCTATATTGATCGGCCGCGGCGTAGGCTATATTGTTAGCCACCGTATCGTTGAACAGGTGGACATTTTGCGACACCACCGCAACCTGTTGGCGCAAATTACTCAACGTATATTGCTCAATCGGCATCCCATCTAAGGTAATTGAACCACTGTCTATCTCGTAAAAACGGGTCAAAAGGTTGGCAATGGTACTTTTCCCTGAACCTGACCGCCCCACCAGTGCCAGCGTTTTCCCCGCGGGCACCTCAAAACTCACATGATTCAGTGCCGGCGCTTCTCGTGATGGATAGGTAAAAACCACGTCTTCAACTTTAATGTCGCCGTTAATCTGCTCGGCCTCATGGGTGCCGGTATCTTTCTCGGTCTCAAGTTCCATTAAGTTAAACAAGCTATGACACGCTGCCATCCCGCGCTGAAATTGCGACGTCACGTTGGTTAACGATTTCAGTGGCCGCATCAAACCGAACATGGCACCGAATACCACCGCAAAGGTCCCTGCCGTTAGCTCTGACCGAATGGCTTCGGTGTTGGCGAGAATCAGCACCACCACCAGCGCCATTGACGCGATAAGCTGAATCACAGGGTTGGCAATCGCCTGGGCCGAAACCAGCTTCATGGTTTGCTGACGCATACGGTTACTGACTTTTTCAAACCGTTTTTTCTCGACGTCTTGACCACCATAGCTTAAGACCACTTTATGGCCTTTGAGCATTTGCTCCGCGGAGCTGGTGACCGAGCCCATTGCATCTTGCATATTCGACGAAATACGGCGGAAGCGTTTAGAGACCACTTGAATGGAAATCGCGACAACCGGCGCAATAACCAAAAGAATGGCGGATAACTGCCAACTTGACCAAAACATTAAGATCATCAAGCCAAGAATCGATGCGCCCTCTCTCACCAAGCTCACTAATGCGCCACTGGTTGCAGACGCCACTTGTTCGGAGTCATAGGTAATACGCGACAACAGCGCCCCTGACGACTCTTGGTCGAAAAAGCTCACGGGCATTTTCATAAAGTGATTAAACATGCGACGACGCATGGTCATTACCACATTACCCGACACCCAAGATAAGCAATAAGCAGAGACAAAGCTTGATAAGCCACGCACCAACATTAATATCACGAGGTAAAGTGGCATCCATTTAAGGAAATCGCCCTCAACGTCATCGTAAGAAAAGCCTTGATCAAGCAGTGGGCCGAGCATGGAAAGCATCAGGGTGTCACTGGCGGCGTTCATTACCAAGGCGACAATGGCAACGATTAACCCTAGTTTGTAATTAGCAATATAGGGCCAGAGTTGCTTAAACGTCTGCCAGGTCGTTTTATCTTGATATTCGCTCATTAAAATCGTTTTGATGGGTAAAACAGACCGGCATTCTACTCTTTTACCGGTCTGCGTCCAAATTTACTGGCCGACGTTTAAACATCTGACGATACCAAGCCGCACGACGATCTTGGCGCCAACACGTTAACTGCCAACCCGTGTCGACACGCTGCCAACGAACTTGACCATTGGCTGCGGTATCTAACCACGTCACATCGGCGTGCTCATAGGCGGCCCGTACCTGTTGCGCGGGCAACCGCCAAGGATTGAGTAACCCCGTCGATGCCACCGCCCAAGAAGGATTCACCGCACCAATAAAAGAAGGCGAAGAAGAAGAACGACTGCCATGGTGCGGCACCAGCATAATATCGCTGTCCAGCTGCGTTTGATCGCCCAAGGATGCAAGCAAATTTGCTTCTCCCTCTCTCTCAATGTCTCCGGTCAGTAACACGCTGTATTCCCCGTCAGAGATGCGTATGACGCAAGAGTCATTATTATCTGCAGGTGCCGTTGCCTCTGGCGGCCATAAGGCGGCGAAGTCTAATCCTTGCCACTGCCAGCGCTGCCCTGCCACACACGTTTTATAGCCAGAGCGTACCTCACTGGCACGGCGCCAACGCGGTGAATATTGAGCGACAATAAAATCGGCACCGCCATCGTGATCACTGTCGCCATGGCTGAGAATAAGACCGTCCAGGCGCTCAATGTGTCGACTTTCTAAAATAGGCGCGATGACCGCCTGTGCAATGCCGCCCACTTGCCAACGATTGCCGGTATCATAAAGGATGGCCTTTCCATTTTTACTCACCAGCACCGCAAGACCATGGCCAACATCCAACACATCCACTTGCCAGTTCACCGCTTTCGGCGCGCGCCAGGTGATTAACGCGACGATAAACACAATGACCAAGCCGCTGCATCGATGGCACCGCCAACCATACAATCCTATCGCTAACGCTATCACAGTAAACGCCCATCCGATTGATGCCACCGGTACAGTCAACCAACTCGCTGAGGCATTTTCAGCCAGTGCCATCACCGGGATCAGACTGATATTGGCCCACTGCCAACATAACACGCCCCCTAATCCAGTCGTTGACAAAAAAAGGGCCATAAAAACTAACGGTACCGTGATCATTCCCACCCACGGGACCGCAACCAGATTAATAGGCGTTGCCGCCGCACTGACCCCAGAAAAAAAACTGAGTTGCAGCGGTAACATACCAATCAGCAGTACAAGTTGGACGACCAACAGCTGCTTCAACGGCCGCAGCCAGTGCCAGCGCCGGGGCGCTTGTCCCCAACCGGAAGAGCGCGAAAAGCCATAATGCGCAAGACATAAGGCACCGACCGCTGAAAATGATAACCAAAAACTGACCGAGAAGCCGGCTAAAGGATCACGCGCAAGTACCAATAACACGGTGAGTTGCAAAAGATTAAGCGGCGAGACGCTGGCACCAAGACGCTTTGCCACCGACACCAATAACAACGCAATCAATGCCCGTTGGGTTGGCAGTGCAAATCCCGCTAGTGCGGCATAGACTATCGCGACACCGAGTGCCACATAGAGCGGCAACCATGTAAATAAACGCTGCTCTGGCAGCCAAACACGCGCCCAACGGCCAAGTTGCCACCCCATGCCATAAGCCAAGCCAATGTGTAACCCTGAAATCGCCATCAAGTGGGCCAAACCACTTTGTGTCAATGTGTCCCAATGGGCGGCAGTCAGCCACGATCGCTCGCCCAAACTCAATGCTAAAAGGTGAGGACCAAACCGAAGTGGTGATAAAGTCGGTGTTAAGGTATCAAGCAGCTGCTGACGCCAAGTAATGGTATCGGTTAATTGTGTGGCCTGTTTTAAACTGGCTTTGGCGTGTATTCGCCGAGCCACATAATATTTTTCCGCATCAAAGCCGGTTTCATTGAGTCGGCCATACGGTGGCTTAAGCCGTACAGTCAGTTGCCAACGCTCGCCCTGCTTAGGAAAAGGCGCCGATTGCCAGTACACACGTACACGCGCTGAACGAAAAGGCGCCAATCTCGATTGATTAATTTTATCGACATCAAAAATAATCGCTTGCGCGCCGGCTTTATCGCTAAAAAGGGTGCCCACAGTGCCCGTGATTGTAGTATCCTTTTGGTTTGAAATGATGTGGATCACGTTGGCTTGATACAGGTTTGCGGATAATACAGCCCAAGTGAGCCCCAGCGCGCTCCCTGCAAGCCACCACCAACGTGTTTTCACCCCGAAAAAAAAGACAATACAGGTAATGGAGCAGACCCAAAACGGCGGTAATACAGGCCACCATGGTAGTGATAGCAAAGTCAGTGCCGCGGTTATCGTAAAGGTTAGCTTCATCGCGTAATTTCCAGGTAATGTAAACAGGTATGCCCAAGAAGTTTTTTCAACGCTATATGCCAAAGCGGGAGGCGTTGCGCGACAATAAGGCGCTACGCGTATTTGGTAGCCTGTTGCAGGATCCCAATCTGTGGTGCCTTAACCGGCGCTCGGCATCAGGGGCCTTTGCGGTGGGGCTGTTTATGGCATTTGTCCCGCTTCCTAGCCAAATGATCATGGCCGCTGGCCTGGCCATTATGTTCGGCGTGAATCTGCCACTGGCCGTGGCTTTGGTGTGGGTAAGCAATCCAATCACCATGCCGGTGATGTTTTATCTCGCTTACAAACTCGGGACCTGGATGCTTAATACGGCACCTATCCCCTTTCACTTTGAGCTTTCATGGCATTACCTTGCCGAGCAAATGAGCCATATTGGCCCACCTTTTTTATTAGGGTGTATCACTAGCGGGCTCGTCTTCGCGGTGATTGGTTATTTCAGTGTGCGCGGTATTTGGCGCTACTCGGTGGTGAGAAGCTGGCAAAAGCGCAAACTTCGCTTGCCTAAGAAAATCAAACAAGTACTCCCAAAGCCGACCAAACCGTCATCTTAGTGCGCACGTAGCGTAGCGCTCGGTGCATCTTGCGCAAGAGTGAGCCCGAGAAGGTGCGAGTGAGATGGAATAGCTGTTGGTCGTTATACAATCGTTAACACCCTTGAGCGAGACAGATCAAAAAGAGCCCGTCGTAACGGGCTCTTTTTGTCGCTGTCTTTTATGCAGGCTATCTTGTATCAAGGCTATTTTGTATTAAAGCTATCTGGTTTTAGAGCTCTCTGGTATTCACGCTATCTGGTATTCACGCTATCTGGTATTCACGCTATTTGGCACTGAGCACTGCAGCGGGTTGAAGCTGGCAAGCACGACGTGCTGGGTACCAAGCCGCCAGCAAGCTCAGAAGTATCGCCGTGATACTAACAAGTACTACGTCTGTGGCATGTAACTCACTGGGGAGAAAGTTGACAAAATACACATCACCTGACAAAAAACGATGCCCGACCCAAGCCTCAATCTGAGACAAGATCGCGGTGAGATGACTGGCAATCGCCACGCCCAACACACTGCCAATTGCGCTGCCTAACGCCCCAGAGAACAATCCGTACCAGATAAATATGCGTCGAATCAGGCGATCATTCGCGCCCATTGTGCGTAAAATCGCAATGTCCGCAGCTCTATCTTTTACCGACATCATCAAGGTTGACACCACATTAAAACACGCCACGCCAATCACCAGCACCATCACCAAATACATAATGGCTCTGACCAACTGGATATCGCGATATAAATACCCGAAATCGCCCGTCCAATCTTTTAAGTACACATAAGTAGATAAGGTTTGCCCTACTTCTTGTACGATTTTTCGCGCGTCGAGTACCGGCGAAACCTTAAGCGAGACGCCGGTCACCGCCTCATCCATTCCCATCAGAGCTTGGGCATCTTGGAGACGCATTAATGCCAGCGAATGGTCGATTTGTCCGCCTAACTGCAACAGGCCAGCAACCTGCATTCGCACCCGCTTCGGTGCCCGTAGGTTAAGGCTACTGTCTGTCGCCGGCACCATGACCGTGATCCAGTCACCCTTGCTAACACCGAGCTGAGAAGCAATGCCTTGCCCTAAGACAAGGCGAGACTGCCCCGCTGGCAAACTTTCCCATCCACCATCGATATAATCACCAATCCGGCTAACCGTGCGCTCTGAGGTGGGATCCACCGCGCGAATTTGTGCGGGCTGTAAGCGAGTGCCATGTTCCATCAATGCCGTAAGCTCGACATAAGGCGCCGCCGCTTCCACCTGTGGGTGCCGTTCACTTTGCGCTTGCACCTGTTGCCAGTTTTCAATCGGACCATTGACCCCAAACACCTGCCCATGAGGTACCACCGACAGCACGCGTTGATTCAACTCTCGCTCAAACCCGTTCATGGCCGATAAACCCACAATGATCACCATGACGCCCACCGCGATACCAATGACCGAGGAAAGAGAAATAAAGGAGACCAAGCGATTTCGCTGCCGAGCACGACTAAAGCGCCGGCCTATCGCCAAGGATAACGGTTTCATGATGCCTCCTGCACAACCAAGTGGCCATCTTGCATCATCACTTGGCGATCCAGTTTTGCTGCCAGCTCACTATCATGAGTGACCACTAAAAACGCCGTGCCATGTTTCGCATTCAGTTGTCGCATCAAATCGTAGATCTCTAACGCCGTGGCGTGATCCAAATTGCCTGTCGGTTCGTCGGCCAATACCAACTTCGGCTCATTGACTAAGGCACGTGCAATCGCCACACGTTGGCGCTCACCCCCCGATAACTCCGAGGGGCGATGCTTGAGTCGATGCCCAACCCCAACCGCGTTCAAGATCGCAGTGGCTTGTTTTGCTGCCGCTTTGTGACTAACTTTGTTGATCAGCAAAGGCATCATCACGTTTTCGAGCGCGGTGAAGTCGGCCAACAAATGATGAAACTGATAAACAAATCCTAAGGTTTGATTGCGCAGTGTCGCCTGTTGTGACGCAGACATCGCACTCACCAATGCATCCTCAATCCAAACATCGCCCTCGCTCGGCGCATCAAGCGTACCAAGCGTGTGCAATAGCGTACTTTTCCCCGAGCCGGATGACCCCACAATCGCCACCAGCTCGCCCGGGGCTATTGTCATTGACACCTGGTTTAACACACAGGTTGATTGCCCACCTTCTTGATAGGTTTTACTGACACGGTGGCAGGACAACAAAGATTTACTCATAACGCAGTGCCTCAGCAGGGTGAACAGATGCCGCTTTAAATGCAGGGAATAAGGTTGCCAACACGCTTAGCACAACGGCTAAGCCGAGTATCATGGCAACTTGAAACGGATTAACAACCACAGGCAACGCTAAGCCGTTACCCAATAGACTCACGCCGAATATCGCCATGATTTCGTTGATGTATGATGCAATCAATACACCAAGCACGCCCCCAATGGCAGCACCAACCAGACCACTTAAACTGCCTTGAGCGATAAAGACAGCCACAATGTCTCTATCTTTCATGCCCAGTGTTTTTAAAATCGCGACCTCGGATTGTTTTTCCATCACCACCATGATCAGCGCGGAAATGATGTTAAATGCCGCCACCACAATGATCAGACTCAGCATCAAACTCATCATGTTTTTTTCCATTTTCACCGCTTGAAAGAGCTCACCACGCCAACGTCGCCAATCGGTCCAGATGGCAGGATCGGCCTTGGGTTTAAGCTGGGTAATCGCAAATGGATCATCTAAAAATAACCGTAAGTCGTTCGCTTGGTTTGGGGAAATACCACTCAGTTTTGCGACATCTTCAATATTGGCCAGCATCAACTGGTTATCGACATCCGTGCCAGTATGAAAAATCCCACCTACGGTAAATAAACGTTGCGCAGGGATCCGACCGATGGGCGTAAAACGACTAGCACTGGTGACCATGACTCGGACCGAATCTCCGACCCGTAATTGCAACTCAGATGCCATCGCGCGCCCTATCATCACTTGATAGCGTCCCGGACGCAGTGCCGACATCTCACCTTGCAAAAGGTGGGACGCCAGCGGCTCTGTCGCCTTCGGATCAATCCCTTCAAGTAAACCGGCACTGAGGCCATTACGGCTTTGAATCACCGCATCGGTGGTTTTTATCGGCGCGGTATCGACCACATGCGGCCACTGCTCTATGGTCGATGGTGTCGATCCTAACTGGCCATTGGCGATAATCGCATGGGGCAACACCCCTAAAATACGGCCTTTGAGTTGGGCTTCAAATCCATTCATCACCGATGACACCGTAATCAACGCCAATACACCGATCGCGATCCCCGCGGTAGACATCGACGAGACAAAACGCCCAAAGCGGTCGGCTGAACGGCCACGCAAATAGCGCAGGCCAATAAACACCGACAAAGGTTGATACATAGCACACCTAGCTTATTGTTTTGATTCGCTGCAAGCATACCTGTCCAAGTCAGGCTCGCCAAGTTATCCGCCGCATTTAACCCCCTCTGGATGATACAAATCCATGCCTTTAGGGCGAGAAAGTATCGCTAACCTTTACCTCTCGGTAAGGGTGCGTGATAATCATGAATACAACAGCAATGTAAAGGCACAGTGATGAGCCAAGACGAATACTTCTCTGTGCGAGCGGCCATGCGGATAAATGTGGAGCCTCTCGCCGACAATCAACCGCAACCGGACGCGGATGGCTTCATCGCGGAGATCCCCGCGCCATTTCGCTTGGCGAGCCAATGCGGCCAGCTTGATGCTGACGTGGAAAAGGATTTACAGTCGATTGACCCTAATGACGCGTCAGCATTGTTCCGCATTTTGCAGACTCAAAACGAAAAGCTCACACTGATGATGGGCTACATGCTCAGCTATGAAGATCAGCCTTCTCACCGCTTTATCACCCATACCTTTGGGGCGAGTCGTTTTTCGTACCTGAGTCCATCGCCGTTAGCACTTGGGGTACATGCGCGCGTCAAGCTGTTCCTTGATCATCCACCCACAGCCATTTATTGCTACGGCGTGGTGACCGATTGCGAGCATCATCAAGAAGACGATGGCAATCAGCCTCACTATTTGATCCAAATCCAGTACACACGGTTATTGGAAGAAGACCAAGACACTCTCATTCGTGCCGCGTTGTATCATCAGCAAAAACTCTTAAAAAAACGCGCACGCGACCGAAAACAATCAAGCAGTTAAACTCATGACCCAACAACCGCTCTACGCTTTCACTCTGCCCACGGGCCCCGGCGACGTTAAACACCTTGGTAACCTAGCAGGGGCCGCGCTTCCGCTAGCGATTGCAACCTTAACCCAACAGCATGCGGGCCCGGTTTTTCTATTGGTCCCGGATAACCAAACCGCGGTGCGATTACAGCCGGCCATTCGCCAGTTCACCCAAGGTGAGTGCGATCTTTTTCCGGATTGGGAAACGCTGCCGTACGACAGTTTTTCGCCCCACCAAGACATTATCTCGGCACGCCTATCTTGMTTGTATCAACTGCCGCACCAGAAAACGGGAGTATTAATCGCACCAGCCAGTACGGCACTGCAACGCGTCACACCAAGACAGTTTTTGCACCAACATGCGTTAATGGTGAAAAAAGGCGATATTCTTTCGCTTGAAAAGCTGCGTGATCAACTCACCGATGCCGGCTACCGCCATGTTGATCAGGTGATGGAACATGGTGAATTCGCCAGCCGCGGCTCCATTCTTGATTTATTCCCAATGGGCAGTGACGAACCCTATCGCATTGACTTTTTTGATGATGAAGTCGATACCATTCGTCAATTTGATCCGGAAAACCAGCGCTCAACCGGCGAACTGACTCAGATCCAATTACTGCCGGCTCATGAGTTTCCTACCGATGATGCCGCCGTCGAATACTTTCGCGGCCGTTTTCGTGAACACTTTGAAGCGCGCCGAGAGCCTGAGTCGATTTATCAGCAAGTCAGCAAAAAAACCTGGCCAGCGGGGATCGAGTATTGGCTGCCGCTATTTTTCGAGCAAACCGAAACCTTGTTCGATTATTTGCCTGACAACACACTTATCTTATCGGTCGGCGATATCGATGCGGCGATCAGCCACTTTGAAGCAGATGTCGCCAACCGCTATGATCAACGCCGTGTTGATCCGCTGCGTCCACTGCTTCCTCCCGATGCACTATGGCTGAGCAAAGACACCCTGTTTTCGACACTCAAACAGTACCCTCGGCTTAAGCTTGAAAGTGACAGCGTCACAGAAAAAGCCGGACGCGAGAATCTGGATATCTCGCCACTGCCGTCACTGACCGTTAACCACCAAGCGAAAGAGCCGTTGGCCGCATTGCGTCAATTCAGCGAAGCGTATAGCGGTAAGGTGATTTTCTCGGTCGAATCGGAAGGTCGACGCGAAGCATTGTTGGATTTACTTAGCCAAGCGAAAATCCGCCCTATGGTCGCAGATGGCTTATCCGAAGCCCTATCACAACCCGGTCGTTTTGGTTTAATCATCGGTCCGGTAGACCAAGGCTTTATTGATAACCCGCGCCAATTTGCCCTAATCTGCGAAAGTGACATGTTCGGCGAGCGCGCCGTGCAACAACGCCGACGCGAAAAACGCAAACAAACCGTCAGTAATGATGCGGTGATCCGCAGCTTGGCAGAGCTCAAACCGGGACAAGCAGTGGTTCACCTTGAGCACGGTATTGGCCGCTATCAAGGTTTGCAGACCTTAGAGGCCGGCGGCTTAAAAACCGAATACATGACGCTCGAATACCAGCAAGGAGCCAAACTGTATGTGCCTGTCGGCGCATTGCATTTAATTAGCCGTTACTCTGGCGGAGCGGAAGACACCGCACCTATCCATAAATTAGGCGGCGAAGCGTGGGAAAAAGCCCGTCGCCGTGCGGCCGAAAAAGTCCGTGATGTCGCCGCAGAGCTTTTGGATGTCTATGCCAAACGCGAAACCAAGCCAGGCTTTACCTTTACTCACGACAAAGAGGCCTATCAAACATTTCGGGCCACCTTCCCGTTTGAAGAAACCGCAGATCAGTCCCAAGCGATTAATGCGGTGTTATCCGACATGTGCCGCCCGATCGCCATGGATCGCCTGGTCTGCGGCGATGTTGGCTTCGGCAAAACGGAAGTGGCAATGCGGGCGACGTTCCTCGCCGTAAACAACAGTAAGCAAGTTGCTGTATTAGTGCCAACCACCTTGCTCGCGCAACAGCACTTTGAAAACTTCCGCGATCGATTCGCTAACCTGCCAGTGCGGGTTGAAGTGCTCTCACGTTTTAAATCCGCCAAAGAGCAAAAAGCAATCATGGCCGATTGCGAAGCCGGCAAAGTCGACATACTGATCGGCACCCATAAGTTACTGCAATCCGATGTCAAAGTACGGGATTTAGGCTTACTGATTGTCGACGAAGAACACCGCTTTGGGGTACGTCAAAAAGAGAAAATCAAAGCCATGCGTGCCAATGTTGATATTCTCACGCTCACCGCCACACCGATTCCCCGGACACTCAATATGGCCATGAGTGGCATGCGTGATCTGTCGATTATTGCGACCCCGCCCTCACGACGCTTAGCGGTGAAGACTTTTGTCCGCGAGCGCGAAGACAACTTGATCAAAGAATCGCTCTTGCGCGAAATCATGCGCGGGGGGCAAGTGTACTTTTTGCACAACGATATCGAGACAATAGAAAAAACCGCAAATGAAATCAGTGACATGATCCCTGAAGCTCGCGTGACCGTGGCGCATGGGCAAATGCGCGAGCGTGAGCTAGAAAAAATCATGAGTGATTTCTATCACCAAAAGTACAATGTATTGGTGTGTACCACCATCATCGAAACCGGCATCGATATTCCCTCAGCCAACACCATTATTATTGATCGCGCCGATCACTTTGGCTTGGCGCAGCTTCATCAGTTGCGTGGCCGTGTTGGACGCTCACACCACCAAGCCTATGCGTATCTGCTCACGCCACATCCAAAACGCATGACCAAAGATGCGGTCAAACGACTCGACGCCATTGCCGCGTTGGAAGATTTGGGGGCCGGTTTTACTCTCGCGACGCAAGATTTGGAAATTCGTGGGGCGGGCGAGTTATTGGGCGATGAGCAGAGCGGCCAAATTCAATCGATTGGCTTTACCCTCTACATGGATATGTTAGAGCAAGCGGTTGAAGCCTTAAAAGAGGGCAAAGAGCCAAGCCTAGATGCACTGCTCAATGAACAGACCGACATTGAATTGCGGCTACCTGCCCTATTACCGGATGACTATATTCCGGACATTAATATGCGCCTATCGATGTATAAACGCATTGCCAGCGCCAAGTCCAACGACGACATGAACGAGCTGCAAGTCGAGCTGATTGACCGCTTTGGATTACTGCCTGATGCGGCGAAGAACCTCCTCCACATTCAGCAACTGAAAATACGTGCCGCGAGCCTAGGCGTGAAGAAGATCGAGGCCAGTGAACGGGGTGGCTTAGTGGAGTTTCATGAAAACGCGCAAATTGATCCCGGATTTTTAGTGGGACTGTTACAATCGCGCCCAGATAAGTTTAAGTTTGACGGGCCAACTAAGATCAAGTTTGTCGAAACGCTCACCGACCGACGCGAGCGGATGAACTTTATTGATGAGCTGTTGACTCAATTTTCGAGCCATCAGTTAGTCGCCTAGTGCGTCAACAAACCCAATGAAAGGCGGCTGACAACGTCGCCTTTCATTACCAATGGAGTAACCAGTGAGAAATCATCAACGTCCCGCGAAAGATTGGCGCTCAGCCGCAGGCCTAAAAGGACTTGTGGTGTTATTACTGTTGTCATTAAGCCAGCCCGTCTGGGCTAAACGGCTTTATGATGTCGAATTAATTGTTTTTAAGCGCAACCAAGATCCTGCAAGCGTAGAAGAAAACTGGCCATCGCAAGACAGCGAGAGCAGTGTGAGCCGCGGCGTGCCAGTCACCAATCAACGCGCGTTACAAGACGCCGGGTTAACGCCATTGTCACCTAACCAATGGCAACTTAACGATGCCTACAACAAATTAAAAAACCATGCAGGCTTTACGCCCATGGTTCATGTGGCATGGCGCCAAGATGACAGTGGTCGAGCGGCACTGCCTTTACTGCGAGTGATGGCAGGAAAAGACTATCGCGCAAGTTTTAATCCCGACGGCACGCCGATCAAAGCAACACCTGAGCCGAAGACCGCTGACGACCCTACCGATGGCTTAAGCCGCAAAGACTGGGACGAGCAAAGCGTCTCCGAGCCCGCGACACCGCAGGGATTGTATGAACTTGACGGCACACTACGTGTCTATGTTCAGCATTACTTATATGTCGAGGCCGATATGGTGTTACGCGAGCCGACTGAACGTCGCGCTTTAGTTGAAGACATCATTGATATGCCACTGCAACGCGCCGATGCTGCCGCGAATCAAAATAACGATGTGCAAGTGGCAGGGCTACAGAAAGTAGAAAAACAATACCATGTTGAACGCTACTTGCAGCCTTATGCGTTTACCCACAAACGCCGTATGCGCAGTGGTGAAACACATTATCTCGATAATCCAATGATGGGATTGATTATTCAGGTCCGCAAAGTCAATAACGGTTAATCGACAGTCGCTCATTGAAAGCCGTTTATTGAAAGCCGCTCATCAAAAAAATCGCATTAAAAAGCCGGCACATCAAGCCGGCTTTTTTAGTTTCATGCTCACAGCCCCAGTCAGACTATGAGGATGACGGTTTCGCACCCGGCTTGCCCGTATGGCGACGATTTTTACTCATCGGTTTATGCCCTCGTGCTTTTTCGCCCGAACGTTGGCCATCTTGATACTGCTTTGGCTTCTTCGGTTTTTTCGGCTTCAGTGGTCGCGTATCTAACCGCGACTCCGGCAGTGGATTCGCCACTGGGAAACCCTCAAGGCTAAGGCGCGGTAACACTTGCTTGGTTAGACGTTCAATCGCAAAGAGATCTTTAGCTTCGTCGGCACAGACGAGCGAAATCGCATGACCCACAGCGCCGGCCCGTCCGGTCCGTCCAATACGGTGAACATAATCTTCAGCGACATGGGGCAAATCAAAGTTAACCACTTGTGGTAATTGCGCAATATCGATGCCACGCGCGGCAATATCGGTCGCGACAAGCACACGGACATCACCGGTTTTGAATTGCTCCAGTGCTTTGGTACGTGCGCCTTGGCTTTTATTACCGTGAATCGCGGCAGCACTGACGCCATACTCATCTAAATAACGCGACAGACGATTGGCACCGTGCTTGGTTTTACTAAAGACCAACACTTGTTGCCAGTTGTTATCGGCAATTAACGATAAGAGCATCGGTGCTTTTTGCTTTTTATCAACAGGATAAATGCACTGTTCGACACTGGTCGCCGCTTGGTTAGCAGGGCTAACCGAAATCTCTACCGGGTTGTTGACCATGCCTTTGGCAAGTTGACGGATCTCATCCGAGAAGGTGGCTGAGAACAATAGATTCTGACGTTTCGTAGGCAAAGCGGCCAAAATCTTACGGATATCACGAATAAAGCCCATATCCAGCATGCGATCGGCTTCATCCAGCACCAACACTTCAAGTTGCGAAAAGTTGACGGCATTTTGGTTATACAGATCCAATAAACGACCCGGCGTTGCCACGAGGACGTCGGCCCCTTTACGCAATTTCATCATTTGCGGGTTTATCTTCACCCCACCATACACCACCAGCGAGGTCAGCGGCGTGTACTGACTGTATTGTTCAACGTTTTTATGAACTTGTGCGGCGAGTTCACGCGTTGGCGTTAAAATCAAAGTGCGAACGTGATTCGGGCGCGCACGTTTACCGGCTTGCAAACGTTCTAAAATCGGTAACGTAAACCCAGCGGTTTTACCGGTGCCGGTTTGCGCGGCAGCCATCACATCTTGGCCTTCAATTACTGCCGGAATCGCTTTAGCCTGAATCGGTGATGGGATGGTATAGCCTTGCTCTTGCACGGCTTTAAGGAGTGGTGCAGATAGTCCTAAAGAGGAGAAACTCATCAATTGATCTCAATAAATAAAAAAATGTCGCCACGTGTAGACACCCTACCCGTCGCTTAAGGGCATGAATATCAATATCGTTGTATGAGGAAAACTCGGCGTTCAGGAGGGTTGCTCTAGAAGTGATATCAATAATCTTGATTGCGGCGCCATTGTGACGACTTTCGCGCCATTGAGCAACAATTATCGCAAAAGCGCCATCTTCAAAAAGAAAACCGGGGACAGGCCCCGGTTTAGATTAGGCGCGTTATCCCACTTTAGTGCAGCTTCAAGCTTGGACGTAACACACGGTTAATGCGGCCGACTAACATCATCAAGCCGGTTTTTACATAGCCGTGCAACGCAATTTGATGCATGCGATACAGAGAAATATAAACCACACGCGCGATGCGCCCTTCGATCATCATTGAGCCTTTGGTCAGGTTCCCCATTAAGCTGCCAACCGTCGAGAAGCGGCTTAAGGAAACCAGCGAACCATGATCTTTAAACACATAAGGTTTAAGTTCACGCCCGTTCATTTTCGCAACAATATTGCTAAAGCACAGGCTCGCCATTTGATGGGCAGACTGCGCGCGCGGTGGCACTTTACTGCCATCTTCCTGCGTGCACGCCGCACAATCACCAATCACAAAAATATCGTCGTCACGGGTCGTTTGTAAGGTGTTCTTCACCTCAAGCTGATTAATGCGGTTGGTTTCTAAACCCGCAATATCTTTCAAGAAATCAGGCGCTTTAATCCCCGCAGCCCAAACCATAATGTCGGCATGGATACGTTCACCCGATTTGGTTTCTAGGCCATCTTCATCAGCTTTTACCACAAAGGTGTTGGTTTTTACTGTTACGCCGAGTTTTAATAACTCTTGATGCGCGGCACTAGAAATACGTGGCGGTAACGCCGGTAGGATTCGCTCGCCTGCTTCAACCAAGGTCACATTCAACTTAGAGTTCTCGAGGTCACGGAAACCATAGTTGCGCAGCTCTTTAATCGCATTATGCAGCTCAGCCGACAATTCAACGCCTGTCGCCCCCGCACCGACAATGGCAATATCAACACTGCCGTCACCGTGTTTCGCGTGCAGGCGCATAAACTCATTGTTCATTTCACGGCGGAAACGGTGTGCCTGTTTCGGGTTATCCAGGAAAATACAATTGTCACGCACGCCAGGGGTATTAAAGTCATTAGAGGTCGAGCCAATCGCCATCACTAAGGTGTCATATTCGAGCTCACGCTCGGGCATTAATAGCTCGTTATTCTCGTCATACATGGGCGCGAGGGTGATCACCTTACGTTCGCGATCAATATCCCACAATGTGCCCATTTGGAAATCAAACCCATGATTTTTAGCATGCGCGCGATAGCTTAATGCATCGACGCCTTCATCCATCGATCCCGTGGCCACCTCGTGCAGCAAGGGTTTCCATAAATGGCTACTGTTTTTATCGACGAGGGTGATTTCAGCACGGCGTTTGCGGCCTAACGTGCGGCCTAGCTTGGTCGCGAGCTCAAGCCCGCCTGCACCACCGCCGACAACGATAATTTTGGTCACTTCTACATCCTTACCTTAATTAAAAAACACTCGCTAGCCGCACGTATGCCACTAGCTAAAATCGGTCTTAAGTACGCCACTTTCTATTTGTTAGTGACTAACGACATAATCTGTATCCGTGCGTGTGGTTTATTGCTGTGTAGTTGGTCAGCACGCCCATCCATTTTGCCGTAAAATGGCGATCACTTCGACCCTTGTCTGTGCTTTATTTACGGATAAAATGTAGGAAAATAACACCAAGCGCGTACAACAATGGCGTAGCTATACGCTCGATACGGGAAAGTGACCATCAGGTAGACTTTTTAAAGTGCGCAATCGCTTGTAGATGCGTAGAAAGGTTTTTAAATTTATGGGTTTGCGCCTCATCCCAACGCACAGGATAGAAAGGTGAAAGCAGATGATAGCTACGTTGACTGTCTAGCACGTCGTCTTCACGTGATAGGATAACCAACACCCGCTGTTGGTTGCGCTGACGAAAATCAGTGACACATTTAGTTGCAATATCTTCGTACTCTTCAGGACGGTCGATTTTGCCCGGCATATTTTCCTGAGGGTGCAAGTTAGGGTTGATCAGAACCTGCTTTATCCCGCACAAAAATCCAATTCGCTCTGACCAATACCCGCCTAGCCCAACACCACATATCAATGGGTTAGGATCCTGGCTGGCTTCGATCTGCGTTTGCACCTGTTTAAGTAAGTGCTGCATATCATGTTTGGGGTGCAGGGTGCTGTAATTAATGGTGCGAACATCGTCGTCAACAAATTGAAGTTGAAGCACTTTTTCGTGGTTGCCTGGACTGGTGGCATCAAAGCCATGCAGATAGATGATCATAAGCGGTCCTTGCTGATTGCGCTAAGAATGTAATGGCCTTTATCAATAGCATAGCTGCTTACACGCAAAAATGAGCAAGATCACCCTAGCGAGGATCAGGGTATTTTTATCCAGCCATGCCTTGCAAACGCGACGCCCATTGCTCAAGTTCTTCTATCAAGTGCGTGCGTTGATCATCATCCAAGCTTTTATCGAACCTGAGTAACCAGTCAAGGCGCCGAGAGCGATAGATCGCCATGTCTGTCTGCGTATCACTACCACCGCGCCAGGCGACGAGGTCATCCACCCATTGACGCAGTTGACTATCCAAATCATCGCGTTGGCGTGTCTCAATCAGGTTAAATAGCCGCGCTTGCAACTGCTCACGTACCGTAATGAAGGTCGGCATCGCGCGTTGCTGGTAGTCCGCCATCTCAGCGTAGAATGGCGCTTGGCTGTCTGTGGTGTGTCCGACCCAACCCTCAGTGCGCTCCTCAAGCTCTTCTTGTTGCTCGGCTAGCCGTTCTTGCGGTGATTGCTGGTCACGGCGCGCTTGTGCCTCAGCAATTTCGTCTTTTAAAAATTGAGTCAATCGCTCAGCCTGACGATCATCCAGGCTTTGCAATAAACGCGTCGTCGCCGGGATCAGTGCATTGAGTGTGGCTTGTATCCGAGTTTTAAACCCAGCTTGATGATCGCGCAATTGGTCCCATGTTTGGCGTTCCGTACTTTGCGCGGCGATCAAGGTGAGCCGATCCGCTAACCGAGGCAACTCCTCCACGCGATGCCATTGCTGAACTGCATCGAGGTCCGCTTTTACTTGGTGCGATTGGGTGGCGGTCAGGTCGACAATATCGTCCAGGTAATAGTGAATCCAAAACGGCAACGTATTGTACGCAAGCTCCGTGGTACATCCCGCAAGCACCAACAGACAGCCCACAAGCCAGCCTGTTCGACACCGCCGTTTGCAATCCTTGACCATATTGTCTCCTTATCCTTATTCGCCTATGCGTCAGCTACGAGGGATTTATCCGAATGTAGCGGGCGGTCTACTCTGAAAGCTGTTGATACAGCACGTCCGCTGCTTGATTGTACGCAGGTAATCCATACAGATTCGCCCCCACCTCATACCAACATAGTGCTAAATAGTCGGTAAACGGCAACCAAGCGTTGACGCGTGCGAGGATAACATTCACCGATTTTAGTTGCTGAAGACCACAATAACGCGCCACCACAGTGTGTGGTAACCAGCCATTAGCACGACAAAAGAGCGCGATGTCAAGATAAGGATCACCGGCGCGGGCATACTCCCAATCAAGCACACACGGGTTACCATCCGGCTCGATCACCACATTGTAAGCGCCCAAGTCCATGTGACACACCGCCGATGGCTCATACGTTGGGAGCGGGCTGTGTGTGAGCACCTTATGTTTGAGCCGGTGTAAACGCGCTACCACACCATCAGGCAGTTGCTTTTCATAATGAGCGCATTGTGCCTCGACGGACGCGGTTTCCAGATCCGTCGGCAGTTGGTGAATACGGGATAAAAGTGGAATAAGGATCGATGCCTGATCGGTTTTTAGATTACAAAGCGGTTCGCCATCCACCCAAGGCACCAATAATCCTTCGCCGTTGTGGACAATCGGCTGACGCGCCAGCCCATGCTCAGCGGCCAAAGATTGCGCCTGAGCTTCACGCGCACGGTCAATGGCAAAAGCATTCGCCGCTCGACCATGGGGACGCCAAACACTGCGCCCCCCCTGTGAGTCGGTGAGTCGTAAACAGCGATTTGTCAGGCCCGCTGCCAACGGCTCGACACCGGTAACCTCGGTAGGGACACCATAATAGCGCGTCAGTGCGGTAGATAAGGTCTGCGCCAGAGCAGGAGACCATTCAACGGCTGACAAAGCGTTCTACATCCTGCCAAGCGATCACTCCTGACTGTAAGTCCATTAACTGCAAACTCAGCTGATAAGGGGCCTGACCAGTGATTTTACCGCTCAGTTGATACTGCGCACCCAGCATGCGGCCATATTGCATAATGGTCGCGGGATCCACCAGCACCTGATTCGCTGCCAACCCTAACGAGGCGCGGACCGCCTGTACTCTCGCTTCAGGAACAGGCGTTATCCGACCGGATTCGATTAAGCCCGCTTGCAACTGCGTTGAATACCTTGGGGTAGGAAAATAATCGCCACTGCTATTTTGGATCGGTTGGACCAAGGTCACCGGCGATACCTTTAAAGGCTCACTCGCCAATAAGGCTTCCACCGCAGCACGCATGGCGCGATCAATGCCGTTATGCACCTGCGAATCTGATAAACGTGCTGCGCGGTTGGTTTCTGACGGCGGGTTAACCGGCTGGTAGCGAGGCGCACACCCTGCGAGTAACAGCACGAGCGCGCCCACCATTAGTTGAGGCAAGCGCAACTTGCCCCATTTTTTCGTCCATCGGCGTGACCACTCAAGGTTCGCGGTTTTCATGGTTTCATTCATATTTAATGTGTTAACCCACCACCATGGGCCCAAGCGCTCGCCCACCCACTAAATGCATGTGGATATGATAGACCTCTTGGCCACCATGTTGATTACAGTTCATGATCAAACGATAGCCGTTTTCGGCAACCCCTTCGTCCGCTGCAATTTTCTTGGCCACGGTAATCATACGCCCGAGCGCGAGCTCATCATCTGGCTCCACATCATTGGTCGTTGGGATCAATTTGTTGGGTACAATAAGCACATGAACCGGCGCGCGCGGATTAATATCACGGAAGGCAGTAACAAGTTCATCCTGATAGACAACATCCGCGGGGATTTCTTTGCGAATGATTTTGCTGAAAATAGTTTCTTCCGCCATGGTCGATTCCCTTTTATGATTGTGTGTCGGCCAAGTATGCGGCAGCCCCCAATGAAGGGCAATATGCTAACGGTACGAATGTGCAACAATTCGGTCAATGCGCGGTGAAATATCCGTCAATCCCCGGTAAAAACAGGGGCTGAATCAAGTAATCGATTGCGTTACCATAGCACCGATGCATTGACATGTAAGGATCACACCATGACCACCCTGCTTTTCAAAAACGCTTCTGTCGTCAACGAAGGACACGTTGTTGAGACCGATGTACTGATCGAAAATGGCCGCATTAGCCAGATTGCTCGCGACATCAGTGCCCCTGCGGCCGCCGATTGTCGCGTGATTGATGCAACCGGTAAACACCTATTACCTGGAATGATTGATGACCAAGTTCACTTTCGTGAACCTGGCTTCCCGAAAAAAGGCACTATTGCCACTGAATCGAAAGCCGCGGTTGCCGGCGGCATCACCACCTACATGGAAATGCCCAACGTTAACCCGCCGACCACAACGCGAGAGGCACTGGAAGAAAAGTATCAACGCGCATCACAATCCAGTCATGCCAATTACGCCTTTTATCTTGGCGCCACTAACGACAATATCGATGAGATCCGTCGTCTTGATCCCAACGCTGCGTGTGGCGTGAAGGTATTTATGGGCGCGTCAACCGGGAACATGTTGGTCAACGATCCTGAAACACTGAACGCGATTTTTGCCGACTGCCCAACGCTGATCGCAACCCATTGCGAAGACACGCCAATGATCAATGAACTGGAAGGCATATATCGGGAAAAATATGGCGACGACGTCCCCATTGATGCGCACGCCCATATTCGTTCCAAAGAAGCGTGCTTAAAATCGTCGCAACTGGCGGTTAACTTAGCCAAAAAACACGGGACACGCTTGCATGTATTGCATCTGACGACCGAAGACGAGCTGTACCAGTTTGAGCCTGCTAAAACCCTAGAAGCCTTGCAGCAAAAGCAAATCACTGCCGAAGCCTGTGTTCATCACCTGTTTTTTAATCGCGACGACTACGACAGCAAAGGGACACTGATCAAATGTAATCCTGCGATCAAAGAGGCACACCACCAGCAAGCGCTCATTCAAGCGGTGAAAGACGGGGTTATCGATGTAATTGCCACCGATCATGCGCCGCACACCTTTGAAGAGAAGCAAAATACCTACTTTAACGCCCCAGCCGGTCTGCCCTTAGTGCAACATGCCTTGCAAGTGGCGTTAGAATTTTATCATCGCGGGATTTTTGATTTGCCGTTGGTGGTACAAAAAGTGGCTCATGCGCCGGCTGTTCGCTATCAGGTGAAAGAGCGCGGTTTCGTTCGTGAAGGCTACTGGGCCGACTTAGTACTGGTGGATCTGAACCAAACTCAGACAGTCAGCCAAGAAAATCTCTTTTATCAGTGCCAGTGGTCACCGTTTGACGGCCACACCTTTGGGTCAAGCATTGAGATGACTCTCGTTAATGGCGAAGTCGCGTTTGAGCACGGTCAGCACAGTGAGAATCGCTACTCCACGCGTCTAGCGTTCGACCGCAGCTAAACGACGTAACCCTTAATCGATACGCGCGCGACACCAAAACGAATCCGTCGCGCGCTTTTCTTTTTGCCTGCGCGGTCAAACTCTCACATCACAAACCTTGCTTATAATAACGATTTGCTTTTATATCCGAATCGTTTATTGTGTTGTTGATATATGGATATTCACGCTGCTTGGTTTCAACACCGGATGATGTTGAAAAGCTGTGTTCGCAAGGAGAGGTAACCTTAAGCGTCTTTCGGTTATCGCGACACTCGTATCCTACCTCTTCCACTGGCGTAAGCCGTTCAAAGGCACCAGCTGGCTGATATCCGCATCAGGGCGTACATTGCAAAGCCATCGCAAGCAATGATGACCCCACATGAATGACTCACGTTTGCTCGGTAATCCAGCAGGCGTAACCCAAATCATCGAGCCATCGCCGCAGTCCATATCATGCACGTTATTGTCGTGCAGAAGGCACCGGCAAGCTCGGGACGTCGAATAATCAACCAGTGAGGTGATGATGTCTTCATCTGCTTCTAAGCCACTGCTCAGTGTCAAAAACTTGAGCGTGTCATTTACTACCAACGACGGTATGGTCGATGCTGTTAAAAACGTAAGCTTTGACATCATGCCCGGTGAAACCGTGGCTGTCGTTGGCGAATCAGGATCGGGTAAATCGGTCTCTAGCAGTGCCGTGATGGGCCTGCTGCCCAATAACGCTGTGGTAAAACCTGAATCGCAAGTAAGCTTTAACGATACCAATGTTCTGACCTTGTCGACCAAGCAAATTCAGAAAATGCGCGGTGATCGTGTCGCGATGATTTTCCAAGAGCCAATGACTTCACTGAACCCGTATATGCGCGTTGGCGAGCAGTTAACCGAAGCCATTCAGTGTCACCACCGCACCACGTCAGACAAGGCCAAGCAGCGGATTATCGATCTCCTTAATTTAGTCCACCTTCCTAACCCCACTAGCGCATTGCAAAAATACCCGCATGAGTTTTCAGGCGGCCAATTGCAACGCATCATGATTGCTATGGCCCTAGTGAATGAGCCTGACTTGCTGATCGCCGATGAGCCAACAACGGCCCTGGATGTAACGGTACAAGCCGAAGTATTGAACTTGATTGGCGAACTACAGCAAAAGATGGGCATGGCGATCATGTTTATCTCCCATGACTTGGCCGTGGTGAAACACTTAGCCGACCGCGTTGTGGTGATGTGTAAAGGTGAAGTGGTTGAAACCAACGACACCAAAGCCTTGTTCGATAATCCGCAAGAAGATTACACCAAAATGCTGATTGACGCGGTACCGCGTGGCCGCAAAGCGGCTGTCAACGAGGATTCAGAAAACTTGCTAACCGTGGATAATGTCACCATCAAGTATTTCCTTGGTGCTGACTTCTTTGGCGGCAACAAACGCTATTTTGAAGCGGTGAGCGACATTAGCTTATCGCTACGCCGTGGCGAGACCTTAGGTATCGTGGGCGAGTCTGGATCGGGTAAATCGACCCTGGGCCGCGCAATTATGCGCTTGTTGCCCGTTGCCGAAGGCCGAGTCTGTTTTCGAGGTCACGATATCCACGAAATAAAAAACAGTGAGAATAAAGCGCTATGCCGCGATATGCAGATGGTGTTCCAAGACCCATTTGGCTCACTGTCGCCCCGCATGACGGTCGGTGAAATTGTGGCTGAGGGCTTGCGCACTCACTTTCCAGAGCTCGACAAAAAAGAGCGTCTCGATCGGGTAAAAGATGCCCTTTATGAAGTACGTCTCGATAGTTCCGCGATTAACCGTTATCCGCACGAGTTCTCTGGCGGTCAGCGTCAGCGAATTGCGATTGCACGCGCCTTGATCTTGAATCCTGCGTTTATCTTACTCGACGAACCAACCTCTGCATTGGACCGTTCAGTGCAGTTGACCGTGATTGATTTGTTGAAAGACATTCAACAGCGTCACAATATTGGCTATCTGTTTATCAGCCATGACTTGAGTGTGGTTCGTGCGCTATCAGACCGCGTCATGGTCATGCAAAACGGCAAAGTCATGGAGGCGGGCACACCAGAAGAAATCTTCCATCACCCGCAACACGAATACACGCGTAACCTGATTGCCGCGTCGTTCGATCTGGAAGAAGAGGAAGTGGCTTAGCCCACGCAGTGATGTCCAAACGGGCAACATCGTTCGGGTAGACAAAAGTAGACAAAAAATGCGCCTAATTGGCGCATTTTTTATGACTTCTATCCGCTTAGGCTCCGCCCGACTCAACGCCTTCTCATTAACGCAAACTGGCGTTAAGCCGAACAGGTCCAATTGACGGATTAATCATCCATTTCAGCTATCTTCACCTTCCAGGTATCCGGGCCAATCTGGTGCGCGTTTTGCCCTTGCGCATCAACCGCTACGGTCACGGGCATGTCTTCCACTTCAAATTCGTAAATGGCCTCCATACCGAGATCTTCAAACGCGACCACGCGCGCTTTTTTGATCGCTTTTGATACCAAGTACGCGGCACCGCCGACCGCCATGAGGTACACCGCTTTGTGGTTTTTAATCGATTCCACCGCCGCAGGACCGCGCTCAGCCTTACCGATCATGCCGGTGAGTCCGGTTTCTGCCAGCATCATATCGGTAAATTTGTCCATGCGCGTTGAGGTGGTTGGGCCTGCTGGACCGACTACCTCATCCCCCACCGCATCGACAGGGCCAACGTAATAAATAAAGCGGCCGTTAAAGTCGACCCCCTCGGGAAGGCCTTCGCCATTGCGCAGCATTTCTTGTAAGCGTTTATGTGCGGCGTCGCGGCCGGTCAAGATCTTACCTGATAACAACACAGTTTCGCCGGTTTTCCAGCTCTGCACGTCTTCTTTGGTCACGGTATCTAAGTTAACACGGCGGACGTTATCCCCCACTTCCCAGGTGACCTGTGGCCAGTCGTCCAGTTTTGGTGGTGCCAATTCGGCTGGGCCTGAGCCATCAAGCGTAAAGTGAACATGGCGTGTGGCGGCACAGTTCGGGATCAAGCATACCGGCTTAGAAGCGGCATGGGTGGGCGCGGTTTTTACTTTCACATCCACTACCGTGGTCAGGCCGCCCAAGCCTTGAGCACCGATACCCAGCTTGTTCACCCGATCAAAAATATCTAACCGCAGTGCTTCATCCGCATTGCTTGGACCACGGTCGATAAGCGCTTGAATATCAATGTGCTCCATGAGCGATTCTTTGGCCAATACGGCGGCTTTCTCGGCCGTGCCACCAATTCCAATACCTAACATACCCGGTGGGCACCAACCCGCGCCCATGGTCGGCAATGTTTTCTCAACCCACTCAGCCACATCGTCAGATGGATTCAACATCACCATCTTAGTTTTGTTTTCCGAACCACCGCCTTTGGCTGCAATTTGAATGTCCACCGCGTCGCCCGGCACCATATCGATGTGCACCACCGCAGGGCTATTATCGCGGGTGTTTTGGCGTTTACCGGCCGGATCGGCAACCACGGAGGCACGTAGCGGATTGTCAGGGTTGGTGTAGGCACGTCGTACCCCTTCATCGACCATTTCTTGCACCGTCATATCATGACGATCCCACTGCACCGCCATGCCCACTTTGACAAAGCAGGTGACAATACCTGTATCTTGGCAAATAGGACGCTTACCTTCCGCCGACATGCGGGAGTTAATCAGAATTTGCGCAATGGCGTCTTTTGCCGCCTGGCTTTGTTCCTTGTTGTACGCTTTTTCAAGGGCTTGTACAAAATCAAGGGGATGGTAGTAAGAGATATATTGCAGGGCATCTGCAACACTTTCGATCACGTCTTGCTGTTTAATTGTGGTCATCATTGCCTCTGGTGTCATTTGCAGGACCCAAAGCGGGTATCCAGTGTGGGGGAGCTTTCCCCTCGTTATTATCGGTTGGCGATCAATTTTCGAATAGCGCTCGATTGCCAGTTGACGCTAGATGTAAATCGCATGTAGCCAAGTTGCCTCATCGAATTATAGAAGGTGATAATGGCAACAACGTTGCTTGGTTATTTGTGTTGGCCCATGCCGGAAAAGGCCTAGCTATGATACGCTTAGCGCTATTCGCGCGCCACACAGCGCTTCAACCGTGATCACAAAAAGAACAATGCAGCGACAAAATGCCATGACACTGACAACGACGCCCATCGATTATACGCCGGATCTTGCGGTGACCCTCTTTGATCGGATTGCCCACCAGCCCTGGGCGATGCTGCTCCACTCGGCCACGCGAACCCACCCAGACAGTCGTTTCGATATCTTGGTCGCCGATCCGGTTGCCACCATTACTGCGCGATATAACCAGGTGACAACCTGTTACGCAGATGGCACAACCACCACCCACACGCAAGACCCTTTTCACTGGGTAGCCGATCTTCAGGCCAAGCTTTTACCCACCGCGGATCCGATAGCGCCTTGGCCATTTATTGGTGGCGCCTTGGGGTACTTTGGCTATGATCTCGGTCGATGGGTGGAAGTGCTACCGGCATTGGCGAAAGACGAGCTCGAGGTGCCGGATATGGCGGTCGGGCTCTATGACTGGGCGGTGGTGATCGATCATCATCAGCGCCAAGCGGTGGTGATTGCACCCAATAGCCAACAACGATGGCAGTGGCTAACCGAGCAACACGCGCCAACCTCGCCGGTACCCTTTTCTCTCACCGGGCCTTGGCAGGCCAACATGACCGCGCAACAATACGGCCAAAAGTTCGACACCGTCCAAGCGTATTTACACGCGGGCGATTGCTATCAAATCAATCTTGCTCAACGCTTTTCCGCACCCTATCAGGGTAACGAGTGGCACGCGTATCGCAAATTGGCCGCGAACAACGGCGCGCCGTTTTCGGGCTTTATTCGCCTGCAAGACAGCGCCCTGTTGTCGGTCTCGCCTGAGCGCTTTTTATCGGTGCACGACAAACAGATAGAAACCAAACCCATTAAAGGCACACGCCCGCGCGATCCCGATCCACAAAAAGACGCACAACGCGCCCAAGCATTGAAGTCGGCTGAAAAAGATCGCGCCGAAAATTTGATGATTGTAGACTTATTACGCAATGATATTGGTCGCATTGCCTCGCCAGGTTCCGTATCTGTGCCTAAACTCTTTGATATAGAAAGTTTTCCTGCTGTCCACCACATGGTCAGTACAGTGACTGGACGCTTACCCGACGACAAGACAGCACTCGATTTGCTGCGCGCCGCGTTTCCTGGCGGGTCAATTACCGGGGCACCAAAGGTGCGGGCAATGGAAATCATTGAAGAACTCGAGCCCCATCGTCGTCATGTTTATTGTGGCAGCTTTGCCTATATCAGCCGCTGTGGACGAATGGATACCAGCATTACCATTCGCACGTTGGTTGGTCATCAAGGACAACTTCATGTTTGGGCAGGTGGCGGGTTGGTTGCTGACAGCCAAGCCGACGCCGAATATCAGGAGACGCTCGATAAAGTGAGCCGAATTTTACCCGTACTGGCAGAAGATGAGGCATTGAGCACACCTATTCAGGATTAAGGAGAGTGGATGCAGTTACTCACCGCTGACAAGGCGTATTTCTCACCCCTAAATGTCTCCCCCCTGGGCAATACAATACAGACAGTGCCTGGGTTTTGGCCGCGCTACGAAGGAGAGTGTTTCCTCGCTGATCACGGTGCGGCCACGCGACTATCACCGACCGACGTGGTCCGTGCATTTTCACTCACCCCTTTAGCGCGCCACGACAGCCGTATTCTCAATCGCGTGCGGCTATCTCCGCGCATTCTCGGTGGGGCGGATTTTCAACCCGCCGCAGTATTGATCGGGCTGGTGCCTAGGCCGTCAGGCATTCATTTGGTGTTAACCCAACGCGCCAGTCACCTTAAACATCACCCGGGACAAGTGAGCTTTCCGGGCGGAAAACGCGAGTCTATCGATCACGATAATATTGCCACCGCCACCCGTGAAATGTGGGAAGAAACCGGTATTCGCGTCACGCGCGACGCTGTCATTGGCCACTTGTGTCCCTTGCCCACAGTGACGGGCTATTATATTCATCCGGTGCTTGCCTGGGTGGATCCCGATTATCAGCCTTGTTTGGATCCCAATGAAGTGGCCGCCTGCTTTGAAGTGCCCTTAGATACCTTGTGTTATCCCGGCCACATCCGAGAACAATCGTTTTTAATCGACGGACAATGGCACCCTGTGAGTGCGTTTTATCATCACGATCATCTTGTTTGGGGAGCCACTGCCCAGCTGTTACGCGCGTTGATCAGTCAACTCACGCTGTTTCACTTTCCGGTCAATCGCACCATAAACCCTACCAATACTATGGAATTTGGCGCAATTTGATGCATATTTATCCAACACAAAACCGTACACACCTGCCTACTTAATCGCACTAAAGCGCTTTTATTATTGATAGTTGTCACATTTTGGTGCAATAGTCCGGGCGCGCCTTTTCATATCGCGATCTAGCGCTTGGTTTTCTGCGTGGAAATCGCCAGAATTCGCCTTCCCTGATTCCTGTTCCCTACAATGTGAGTAGTATTGTTATGCAAACAACCTCGACGACTGGTACCCGCGCAACCACGCGCCCGCGCTGGACCAAACAAGACACAACCTGGGCGCTTTCCCTTTTTGGCACCGCTGTTGGAGCCGGCATCCTCTTTCTTCCCATCAATGCGGGGATGAGCGGTTTTTGGCCATTGGTTGTGATGACCTTATTAGTTGGCCCGATGACCTTTTTTGCTCACCGTGGTTTGTCTCGTTTTGTGCTCTCGTCCAAAAACGCAGGCAGCGATATCACCGAGGTAGTTGAAGAGCACTTCGGCGTCGGCGCGGGTAAAATCATCACCCTGTTGTACTTTTTCGCGATTTACCCGATTGTTCTTATCTACGGTGTCGGCATCACCAACACCGTTGATTCCTTCTTGGTTAACCAGCTTGGTATGGCATCACCACCACGGGCAATTTTGTCACTGGCCCTGATTTTGGGCATGATGGCTATCATGCTTCTGGGCGAGAAAATGATGTTGCGTGTCACCCAGTTCTTGGTTTATCCGCTGGTTGCCATCTTAGTATTTATGTCGCTCTATCTTATCCCAGAGTGGAACACCGCCGCCCTGTCGCAAGTGCCTTCAGCCGGCGATTTTGCTATCACTCTTTGGATCTCGATTCCGGTGCTGGTATTTGCGTTTAACCACAGCCCAGCGATTTCATCTTTCTCATTGGCACAACGTCGCGATCATGGTGATGATGCAGAACAAAAGTCTGGCCAAATTCTAATGCGCGCAGCAGCGATGCTGGTTGGCTTTGTGATGTTGTTTGTATTCTCTTGCGTCCTGTCGCTGACACCAGCGGACCTGGAAGCGGCCAAAGCAGAGAACATTGCGATTTTGTCTTACCTTGCCAACAAGCATGAGAGCCCATTTATTTCCTTCTTGGGCCCATTGGTTGCCTTTGTCGCGATTGTGTCTTCATTCTTCGGCCATTATTTGGGCGCACGTGAAGGTCTAAATGGCATAGTCGTGAAAACCCTGCGTAGTGCAGGTAAACCGATCAACCGCAAAAAAATTGACGTGTTTACCGTGGTCTTCATGATCCTCACCATTTGGTTGGTGGCGACCCTAAACCCAAGTATTTTGGGGATGATTGAATCACTTGGCGGCCCCATCATTGCCACCATCCTGTTTATTATGCCAATGTATGCCGTAAAAAACGTGCCAGCAATGCAGAAGTATTCAGGTACAATCAGTAACGCCTTTGTTCTTATCATGGGCTTGATCGCGATTTCAGCGATTATGTACGGCATGCTTTTTTAATTAACCATGACCGTTAATCAGCGCGCGCAGCAGGTGCTATAGGACTGCTGTTACTGGGGCATTAATCCCAGCCGCATTCATCGATGTTTGCGGGATAACCAGGAGCAGTGCACGCTGCTCCTTTCATTATGGCAAGCCACCGGCATTGCCAGCACAGTCAATACCATGGACGGATGGCGTAAACACTAAATCCATTGCCCTTAGGGCATTGACTGAGGTAAACACATGATCAGTGTTTTTGACATTTTCAAGATTGGCGTTGGCCCGTCCAGCTCGCATACTGTTGGCCCAATGAAAGCCGGCCAGTGTTTTGTTGATGCGCTTATTGCTAACCAACGCCTGACCGACGTCGACCGCGTGACGGTTGACGTTTATGGCTCTTTGTCTTTAACAGGCAAAGGCCACCACACCGACATCGCGATCATTATGGGCCTCGCAGGCAACAGCCCTGAAACCGTTGATATCGACGCGATCCCTAGCTTTGTTAAACGTGTCGAAGACACAGAGCAATTGCCGTTGGGCGAACAGCAGCATGTCGTCACCTTTTTGCGTGATGGCGGCATGAACTTTCACCAAACCAACCTCTCCTTGCATGAAAACGGCATGCGTATTCATGCTTGGCAAGGCGATGATTGCGTGCTGAGCAAAACCTACTACTCCATTGGTGGCGGCTTTATTGTTGAAGAAGCCGAGTTTGGTCAGCCTGCCATGCAAGCGGTGCAAGTCCCTTACGACTTTAATAGCGCAGACGGCTTGCTCGCACTGACGCAAGAAACCGGTTTTTCTATCAGCGGCTTAGTGATGGCCAACATGCGTAGCATGCATAGCCAAGCAGAAATTGACACCTATTTCGCCAATATCTGGAAAACCATGCAAGCGTGTATGTACCGTGGTATGGAAAACGAAGGCGTGTTGCCCGGTCCATTGCGTGTACCTCGTCGAGCCGCTGCGTTGCATCACCAACTCAAAACCACCGAAAAATATAACATCGATCCCATGTCGGTGGTGGACTGGGTCAATATGTTTGCCTTTGCGGTAAACGAAGAAAACGCCGCCGGTGGTCGTGTTGTAACCGCGCCAACGAATGGGGCATGCGGAATTATTCCTGCCGTCCTCGCCTACTACGATAAATTTATTGAGCCGGTCGATAAGCAAACCTATACCCGCTACTTTGCTGCATCCGGTGCGATTGGCGGCTTATATAAACAAAACGCTTCTATTTCTGGGGCAGAAGTGGGTTGCCAAGGTGAAGTCGGGGTCGCGTGTTCAATGGCCGCCGCCGGTTTGGCTGAACTTATGGGCGGTAATCCGCACCAGGTATGTATGGCAGCTGAAATCGCAATGGAGCACAACTTAGGCCTTACCTGCGATCCGGTCGCTGGACAGGTGCAAGTGCCGTGTATTGAGCGTAACGGCATTGCGGCGGTGAAGGCGATCAATGCATCACGCATGGCACTACAACGTTCTTCCGAGCCACGGGTGTCGTTAGATAAAGTGATCGAAACCATGATGGAAACCGGTAAAGACATGAACGCCAAATACCGTGAAACATCACAAGGTGGCCTAGCTGTCACCGTGATGTGCTAATCCCAGAGAATCACGCCAGGTAGCCACACGCTATCGAAAAGTAACGCGTTATATTGCTGACTAAAACCATCAAAAAGGCCCGGGACATCACGTCACCGGGCCTTTTTATCTGCGTTTACACCGCAAACAGACAGTGTGTTTTCCACTGCCCTCACAGATATGATTTAAGCCGCGTGGGTGGCCATCGCAGGTTTTTTCGCATCACGTGTTAGCTCACCAACCGGAAGTACGGTACGGCCATATTCCTCGTTAAGCACCTGCGCCATCGCAAAATACATCGCGCTTAAGCCACACACAATCCCTTCAAATCCGGCAATGGTGCCAATGAGTGTACTGCCGGTAAAATCACGCGCCGCGAGCAAGAAAAACAGGATAGTCAGGCTACCAAATACAAACTGTTTAGCACGGCAATAGCGCAATGAGCCAATAAACATAAATCCAGTGAACACACCCCACAACACCAAATACCAACCCATAAAGGCAGCAGGGCTTGCGTCAGCCAGACCCATTTTTGGCATCACAATCAGGCCAACAAGCGTCAACCAGAACAACCCATAAGAGGTAAACGCGGTTGTTCCGAACGTATTGCCTTTTTTGAATTCCATGATCCCCACAATCACCTGCGCTAAGCCGCCATAAAACAGCCCCATCGCCAAAATCATGCTATCAATCGGAAAAAACCCTGCATTATGAATGTTCAATAATACCGTGGTCATTCCAAAACCCATCAGCCCTAAAGGGGCAGGATTTGCCAGTTTGTTTTCCATCAGTGCCCTACTTATTAAAAAAACCTATCAATACTCAAAATAAGCGCCAAAAAACCACGGATAAAAGTGATTATCACGCGCAAAAACGCGGCAATATTACGGGTTACAGACTAGATGTAAATAACTTTTAGCGCTTAGCGTTGCTTTCATAAACAAGAGAGCCAAAATAGCCAATAAAACTGGGCAATTCCGGTTTTTTGATAATAAAAAAGCAGCAAAATGCTGCTTTTTCACTCAATTGTTCAAGCATAGCGCGTTAGCGAGTACTAAAGCCTTTACTATGCAGAAATTCTTTCATAAACGGACGCGCTTCTTTTTCCAATGTGGCAGACACTTGTTCGCTCCAGCTCATGTCTTTATTGCCGCCTGTACGTGTTTGATAATACTCGCGCACTTGGTTGTCGTAGTCACTTAGCGCCGCTTCATCAATCGCCTGATAACGATTTTCGTGAACGATAAGACTGGCCGGTAGTTTCGGTTTGGTCTCAGGATCTTGTGCAGGTACACCTAAGCACATACCAAATAATGGCAACACATGATTAGGTATATCCAGCAACTCGGCGACTTTATTCGGTTGGTTACGCAACCCACCGATATACACACCGCCAAGACCCATGGACTCTGCTGCGACCATCGCATTTTGCGCCATGATTGCGCCGTCAATCGCGCCAATTAACGTTTGCTCAGTAAAGCCCAATTTGGCATTGGGATTGATTTGCTCATGACGATGAAAGTCCGCACACCACACCAAAAACTCGGCGCAGTCGGCTACATACGCTTGGTTGCCCGCGTATTCCGCCAGTAAACGTCGTTTGTCGCTATCGGTCACACGAATAATACTGGTGCATTGTAAAAAGCTTGAGCTCGACGCCGAGCGCGCGGCATCAATAATCTGGCTCAGTTGCTCTGACGAAATGGGTGCTTGACTAAATTTGCGAATAGAGCGGTGAGAAAGTAATGTCTCAATCGTTGGGTTCATTATGTTTCCTTATTAGACGTTGAGCCGTACAAGAGGGATGAGCTGGTTGTACACCTTTATGGGCCGACGCGCAATCAACACAATAGCGACGCTCTGCGGCCATACTACCCGTGATCTCCCGCCGGTCGTGCGATTCGGTATAGACGTTCACAGCAATCGGTTTTGCCTATCGGTGCAAAAGGGAAATTCGTCTTTTCTCTCCATCGCCTATCAGGCATAGTAACAACATTAATGCCAAAGGAGATGAATATGTTCGTCGTAATTTTCGGTCGCCCAGGGTGCCCTTTTTGTGTTCGCGCCAAAGACCTAGCGGAAGATCTTAAAACCAACCGTGATGACTTTAACTACCGTTATGTCGATATTCACGCAGAAGGCATCAGCAAAGCGGATTTGGAAAAAACCGTCGGCAAACCGGTTGAAACCGTGCCACAGATTTTCGTTGATCAAGCGCACGTTGGCGGCTTTACCGAATTTGAAGCCTACGCCAAAGAAAACCTCGGCCTGTTCCAAGACTAATCGGTTGAACCATCGATAAAAACCAGCCCATTGGCTGGTTTTTTTGTTTTTGGCGGTCGTTGATATATCGAGGTTGTCGTCTAGCGCCTTGATTAACGCTAGGAACGTTGCCGCTCACGCGTAATACGCTTGCCGATAATATCCACAAGCCTGTCAGTTGTCAGTTGCTTTTTCATCAACACACCGTGAACCGTATCGTATCGTTCAGCACTAATCTCCTCACCGGTCAGTACGATAATCGCAGCCGTTGGCTGTGTTTCTTGAATCACTGGAATTAAGCGCCAACCCGATCCGTCGGGTAAACCAATATCCAACAAGACAGCATCATACGCGTGTTGCGTTAACAACGATTGAGCTTGGCTCAGTGTGAGTGCATGATCAAGCGTCATATAATCACTGACCATCGCCTGAACAATTCGATGTAAATCTATATCGTCTTCAACGTGCAAAATTTTTGCCTGTGTAGACGTTAGCAACTGTTGTTTTACTAGACTGATGAGTTGTTTGTGATCGATGGGTTTTGCTAACCATTCAATGTTTTCAGCGTCGCCATTAAGCTCTAACCGTCCTTGTTTCATCTTTGCAGACACCACAACAATGGGAATATTAGCGGTGTCGGCATGCTGTCTTATCCGACGAATAATATCGAGCCCACCGATATCGGGCAGCATTAAATCTAAGCTGATTAAATCATAATGCCTTGCTTGTAACGCTTTTAACGCCGCCATACCCTCTTGGCTAATATCGACTCGGTATCCAGCCTCTTCCAGCACTATTTTTAATAGACTAGCCACGTCGGGATCATCTTCAATCACTAGAATATTATATGAAGAGTTAATGTTTGGTTTGTCACCAATATTCGAGTCAGTCGGCCTATGCTGATCGACCGATTTGGTCTTCACTGTTTCATGCAACGGCAGCTGAAAGTAAAAACGGGTGCCTTTCCCCGGGCTCGACTCAAACCCTATCTTGCCATTCATTTTTTCAACGAGTTCACGGGTAATCGCAAGCCCTAACCCCGTGCCACCTTTTTGCCGTGTATCTGTGCTATCGGCTTGGGCAAATTTTTGGAAAATTTTGGGATAAAAGTCCGCAGCAATACCACAACCTTGGTCAGTAACACTCACGGTCACGTGCTGTTCATCCATCACGGTATCGATGGTGACCGTCGCCCCATCAGGCGAAAACTTGATCGCATTAGATAGCAGATTAGCCAATACTTGCTTCAGCCTTTGTTTGTCTACTCGAACCTCGGCATCAGCCGTTTCACTGTTCAAGATGATGTCGACGTGCCGCTCTGCACCGTATGCTTTATTTTCTTCTAAACATTGTTCAAGGATGGGATCAATAGATTGAACTTGCATATCAAAATACAACTGGCCGGCCGCTATTTTTTCAATATCGAGTAAATCGTTGATCAATAACGCTAACCGCTCGCTATTACGGTGTGCGGTGTTGAGTATTTTTTGGGCTTTATCAGGGATCTCACCCAAGCGTCCACCCAGCACTAAACTCAGTGCACCAGACACCGAAGTAAGCGGCGTACGCAACTCATGACTGACCGTAGAAATGAACTCATTCTTCATTTGCTCATGGCGTTTGCGTTCGGTGATATTTTGGGCAATCCCGAGGAAACCGGTAATCTCTTGACTGTCGTCGTATATCGCCGTCACTGTCAACGTAACCGGGATATGCTGACCTTGCTTATGGACATAACACCATTCACGCGTTTCTGCGCCCTCTAACACCGGAATGGTCACAAAGGTATCAAACCCAGTTATCGCCCGATTAAACTGACCTGATAGCGCCTGAGATCGTTCTTCCACCTCGTCGGGCACATGAAACAAGGCAGGGCTGTGTTTATCGACGACCTCGGCAGAATGGTAACCAAGCAGTCGCTCAGCGCCGGTGTTGAATAAAGTAATTATGCCTCTCGTATCCGTCGCGATAATCGCAACCTCAGTCGAGGCGGCCAATATATTACTGAGCAGATCGGAAGTGCTTGCCAATTCACGGGTACGATCCTGTACCTCTTGCTTCAAGTTTGCCCGTGCCTTTTCCAATTCACGGAAGTTATCGCTAAGCGCATGGCTCATATCTTGCAGCGATGTCGACAAAACAGCATATTCCGCTACTCGGCTTTGAGGCAGCACAACACTCAATTGATAGCGTATTTTTTCAGGTAGATGACGACTTGCCCTATCGAGTCGTGATAGAGGCTGAATCAGGATTCGGCTCAACGAAAAGGCCGCGAGTATACTCAAAAAAGCAATGCCTGAAAGCATAATAAAGCTTTGATTACGACTCTTTTCAATAGCGTCTATCAATGGCGCTGCCGGCCGCTCTGCAAGCAAGACCATAGCGTCGAACCGGTCTGTTAATGGCAGTTGGTAACGATAAAAGCCCGATTGCCAGCGATTAACCAAATTACCCCCCGACGCCGGCAACCAAATAGACAGGTTATCGGCACTGGTTAGCGGCCGGACTCCCCCTGGTAAAACAGAGTGTAAATCACCGACCTGCACTGTCGGTGTTCCCTCGCGATTTAATATCGCCACACCAGACGCACCTTGAGACAGTGACGGCCGTAATGATCTCTTTTGACTATCAAGCGAACGATCGGGTTGCTGGTTGAGCCGAGCCACGGCACCCTCGGCAACCCGCTTAAGTTCGTCAGCGACCCGTTGCTCGTTTTTTATTATATTATCTTGATTGTTGATAATGATGGGTGTCATTCCCGCGATAAGGGTCAGGCACAACAGGGCATCAAAAAGCAGCTCCTGGAGCCGCACCTTTGCCGGTAACCAATTGATAGTGCCATTCTGGAAATACCAAATCAGCAGTTTTACCAATAGTCCTGCAATAAGCGCGTTGAACACACCGTTCAACGCTTGCTTCAGAGCAATCATGATAGCGGAACTGGCATCCATCCCGATGACCATGACGTCGAGTGGTATTAGCACTATCGGACTCACCACTACCCAAAAAGCGAGATCCGCGAGTACCAAGTTTTTTACGCCGCGGCGATACAATAAGCTGACCGCAAACGCTTCCAATGCCAGTGTCAGCATCGCGTATGGGTGACCCCAAAGTATCCAGGTATAAGAACCGCCAGCTAACGCCACGAACACGGCTGGCCATAGCCCGATCAATCTTATGGCCAGCATGACAGCCACCGAGCCAAAGATAAAATGCACGCCGAAAAACAAAGGCAAGTTAACCATGTTACCAACGACGGCAATAAGGGCCAGTAACAGCGTTGCCATCACCTGTTTAGCAACGACGCTCATTGTGCAACCTGCAACTGAATAAAAAACAACGCTCCACCGCCCTCAGCATCGCGGTACCCCACATCACCGTCCATTTGCTGACATATCTCCCGCGTAATCGCTAGCCCCAGTCCTGTACCAGCAACCATGCGATTATCACTGCTGTCAGCTTGGCTAAAACGCTGAAACAGTCGATCCTGAAACGCCAGGTCAACCCCAGGTCCACGATCTCTGATAGCAATTTCAACCAGCGTTTTATCAACAATTACCGAAACGTCTACCCACTCACCTTCTGGTGAGAATTTGATCGCATTAGATAAAAGATTGGTCAGTGCTTGAATCAATCTTGGTCCATCAACATTGACCGTCACAGCCGGCCAGTTATTTGGGGGGCGTATTTGTGTCTGGGTTTGATACTGGTAGGATTTAACAGACTCTATCGCGTCATCCAATAGCGAGCCAAGATCTTGCTTTTGTCTCTGAATTGGCATTTTTCCTGCCACGAGCTTTTCCATATCTAACAAGTCGTTAATCAGCAAGGTTAAACGTGTTGCGTTACGCTCGGCAGTATGCAGCAACTTGTTAGCCTTTGGTGGTAACTCCCCAGTTGCGCCGCCATTCAAGAGTCCTAACGCCCCCTTGATCGACGTTAAGGGTGTGCGCAGTTCATGGCTGACGGTGGCAATAAATTCATCTTTCATTTTGTCGAGTTTTTTACGCTCAGTAATGTCTTCGACAAGGGACCAGATCACCTTTCTTCCGTCCAACTCTGTGCTCAGCATGCCTTGCAGACGGACCGGATAACGACTGCCATCTTTGCGGATGTACTCTTTTTCAAACGGCCCATAGCGACCCGTGCTTTGCATACTTGCCAGCGCTTTTTGCTCCTCTTGCTCATATTCTTTAGGCGTGACATCCCAATAACTGAGGGAAACAAATTCTTCGCGGGTGTAACCCGTGGGTGCAATCAAAGCATCATTGAGATCAAGAAACTGTCCGGTGACAAAATCGTTCAAAGCGATGCCGATAGGAGAAAAGTCAAACAAGCTACGCAACCTCGCCTCGCTCTGCTCCAAAGCTAAACGCGCCTGATGCTGTTCGTGAACATCTTGCAAATAACCGTGCCACAATATACTACCGTCGATCATTTTCTCCGGCCTCGCCTCGCCAGATATCCAACGATACCCTTTTCCTGGGCAATTGCTCTGATATGTCGCTTGCCAATGTTCTAACGTGTCTGCCGAATGCTCAATGGATTGCTGGATAGCCTCGATATCACCAGGATGGATACGTTCAAACGCCGGCGTGGCGTCTTCAGCGGCCTGCTCTGGTGTAATGCCGTACAAAGATTCTATTTGAGGAGAACTATAAGGAAAAACCATACGCCCATCGGGAAAACGACGGAATTGATAAAGCGTTCCCGGTAGTAATGCCGCTAACTTGATCAGCCGTTGTTGACTCAAATTCTGAGTCAATACATCGGACAGCCAGTTGCCCAATAGACGCAGAAATAGCTTTTCACCATCGTTGTAGTCTTCTGAACGCACACGAGAAGATGACACATTCAATGTGCCCCAGGGGCGACCATAGACATTGATGACAACGCCAGCATAGCTGCCTACCGGTGCAGTTTTATAACACGGATGTTGCTGAAACTCTGGGCGATCGGTATCGGCAATAAACTGTTCCTGCGTGGTGCTGCTGGGGTTCTCTGCCATCAAAAACTGACACCAGGTGTCTTCTAATGCAAACTGCTGCCCTGCAACAATCGTTGTGTCTGACGGCCCAGCTATCCAGTTAACCGTATACACCTCGCCTTTTATTTCACTGACAATGGCCAATTCAGCCCTCAAGTAGAGCTTGGCCTCTTGCAAGGCATGATTGATTCTCTCATCCAAGCTCCCATGACTGGAAAAGGCAATGTCAGTCAGCACCGTTAATGCCTGATGATGCCGCTCCAGCTGCGTCAGGGCATTGCGCTCTCGAGTAATATCGATAATAAACCCTTCAAGCACCTGTGGATGCCTAGGATCTGTTTCAATACATTTACCTCGTTCCTCCACCCAGCGAAAGCCCAGCGTACGATGCCGAACACGATACTCAATATGCCATTCCTCATTGTTGGCCATGGCGTTGGTAACGGCGTCATCAACAACGGACACATCATCAGGGTGAATGAGATCCGCATAACAAACGCGTTTATTGTTTATCAGATCGTCGGCGGCATAACCACTGATGGTGTCAACTTGGTTACTGATGTAAAGCATGGTCCAGCTTTTATCTGGCAAACAACGAAACGTGATGCCTGGTATGTTATTAATCAGCGATGCCATTTCATCGTGGCTAGTTTGCAGTTGTTGCTGCAACGCTGTTGACTCACGTCGCTGATAGATATCGGTCCAAATCAGATCCTCCACCATGCCAGCAAGGTTCTTTAGTTGCGCCACGTTATGTTCACTAAACTGCCTTGGTTGGTTATCAATTAGGCATAGCGTGCCCAGTCGATAACCCTCGCTGCTGTGAATCGGCATACCCGCATAAAACCGAATATCCGGCGCCCCACAGACAAGTGGATTGTCACAAAAACGCATATCGTCTAGCACGTTTTCAATAATCAATGGTTCACTACCCAGAATGGCGTGCCCACAAAAAGAGATATCCCTTGGGGTTTCAGAGGCATCTAACCCCTGACGAGACTTAAAGTATTGTCGCTCACGATCGATCAGTGACACCAGCGCGATAGGCACAGAAAACAAGTCAAGGCATAAGCGAGTAATGCGATCAAAGCGAGAGTCGGCACCACTGTTAAGCAGCTCGGTTTCGTCTAGTGCCTGTTGACGCTCGGCTTCGTTATCAGGGATAGGTGGCGTTCGCATACAAAGGCTCCAGAGAATTAGCGATTAAGGGGTATTCATTGCTTGTACGACACAATTTCGTCCGTCATGCTTGGCGCGATACAAGGCTTTGTCCGCGAGCGCCAATAAAGACTCACTCGGTTCTGTCGGAAAGCGCTGATTGTCGGCAATGCCGGCGGACAGCGTGCAAGAAAATGTGGTGTCATTCGCCTTGAACGTGATCGCTCCGAAATCTTCTCGTAACTGATTAACCAAATGCTCGGCTTGGTCAGCATCACAATCTGCCAATACCAGCGCAAACTCTTCTCCGCCGTATCGGCCAAGCTTATCTGTATTCCTAAAATGCTGACGTAAAAGCGTACCGATTGCCGCGATCACCTGATCGCCAATAGCGTGACCATAGGTGTCATTCACGCCTTTAAAGTGATCAATATCCAACATGACCACGCTGAATACTTGCGACCGACGCTGCGCCAATTGCCATTGCTTTTGCAACGCGTCTTTGATGCTAGCGTGTTTCAATAAGCCGGTCAGCCCGTCTTGATGTTGCGTGCGGTTAAACGCTCGAAATCGCTGTATTCTGCTTTGACACAGGCGCACCAAAAGATCCGTGTCCACCGGCACCTCAAGAATGGCATCGCCGTCTAGCAACAATGATTGGCGACGCAAATCTGCGTTAGGGTCGCGAGAGAGGAAAATAATCGGCAAATGTGACCAATGCTCTGTCTGCGCGAGCAAGGCCACTAATTCAGCGCCCGTCACCTGCGGTAACCAGACACTGACAAGGATAATTTCAGGATTAAACTCGCTGATACACTCAAACAGTCGTTCTGGCTTATCCAGTGTCACGACGTTCATGTCTGCATCTTCTAAGACAGATTGGCATTGAGAGACGAGGGCTGGGTCTTGATCAATCATCATAACCCGACCAGGTTCCGCGTCTATGTGACCAAGCATATGCGCAAACTTTGAGGCAAGTTTGGCCATGTCCAACGGCTTGGGATAATAACCCGCGCCTCCCGCGCGCAATGCCATCAGCCTTGCGTGATAACTTTCCTCAGCACCAATGAAAAAGACGGGACATTGAAAGTGCTGTAACTTGGTCTTCCATAAAGTTGCTAAATCGGAATCAGACACGTCGTCCTGAATAGCATGATGGTCAATAAGCAGTAAGTCAGGTGCGTGTTTAGTCAATTGTTTTAGTTGTTTCGCATCCTTTATCCAGTACACCTGAAAACCAAAACGAGCAAACTGGGATTGGGCGTATTTAGCCAAAATATTATCGCGCTCGACCAAGCCGATAATAGGCGCCCCTTCCATAACCGGTTGCTGGATTGTTGTGGTACTTTGCGTCGCTGACACGCTATCTTTATGGTGCGCAGACTCAAGCGCTTCCATCCAATCAGTTGGCAGGCTGGTGGGCGGTTCTGTTTGGGATAAGCGCTTGGCAACCTGTTGCTCAAATTGACGGGCCGCTTCGCCGAGACTAGCAAAACCAAATGTTCCCGCCGCGCCCGCAATGGTGTGCAACCCAGAGTGCAACGCCTTTAACGTTTCCTGGTCATCATGGCCTGATAACAACTTATCATTGATGGCATGAAGCCGTTTAAACTCCGAGGTCAGCCGTTTAGCGTACGCTTCCTTGAGCCTTTCAAGACGCTTTTCGGTGTCATTAGTCTTTTTGTTATCATCCATTGAATTCGTCCCAAAACGCACGCACATCATCAGCTAATGTCATAGGATCGAAAGGTTTAGAAATAACATGACTCGCCCCTAACGCTTTATAGCGCGCCACTTCTTCTGGATGAACTTTCGCTGTCATAAAAAGAATGAGCACCGAGTCATCAACGAGTCCTCGTTCCCGCATCGCGGTGAGTGTTTCTGGGCCATCCATATTTGGCATCATGACATCGAGCAGTATGATTTGCGGCTTAAATCCGTCCACTTCCTGCAAGGCCCGCTCTCCCGATTCACAGGTTTTAAGAGTGAAGCCGCCCACATCCTCGAGTGCTAGGGTAGCAATTTCTCGTATATCAGGATCGTCCTCTACATATAAAACTTTATTTAAAACAGCCATATACATTCCTTGCTCATTCGCCTAACGGTGTACAACAAATACGGCGACCCGTTTACTGCTACCAACTGACTAGCGTTTTGTCTTTGAATTTTAGTCAGTTGTGTCTTTTAGCGTAGTGCATAACGTCAGCTTCTGGTGGGACAGACGGATAATTTTTGCGCTCCAAACATGGTGCCCAGCCCAGAGAACAACGCAATTAACAACAGCAACCAATAAAGGCCGATGACAGCCACTACTCATAATGGCTCCAGAGCCTGAGCACTTTCACCACCTGTTCATCCTCGAGGACTTGATAGACCAAGCGATGCTGAATATTAATACGGCGTGAATAGGCACCGGTGAGATCGCCGACAAGCTTTTCGAACGGAGGAGGTTTACGGTAGGAATCGTCTTTAATCAGTGCTAGCAGTTCTTGCGCTTTTGGTTTAAGGCCACTGGAGGCCAGCTTTTTTGCATCTTTCTGGGCTTGTTTGGTGTAAACCAACTTCCATGTCACCAGTCCAACTCCTCATCGCATTCATCCGTCGGCGTGGCGATGCCTTCACGAATCGACTCGCGCATCCCTGGCACAGAAAGCAGATAAAGTGTTTCCTGAATCGCTGACCAATCTTCTTCTGAAATCAGCACCGCTTTGTTACGTTTGCCCGCAATAACAATGGGCTGATGAGATTCGGCGGTTTCATCAATGAGCCGATACAATTTGCTACGCGCTTCAGTGGCAGTGATCCCCGTCATAGCGCTTCTCCAGTGTGATTAACTTTTAATCAATTGTACGGTATCAAGTACGTACGTCAAGACGAACGTTTTCGTTAACATCCGCTCACTCAAACCGCCGCGTTGGCCGCCACCTGGTTTCCAACACTGTTTTAGGTGGTTGCAATAAGAACACTTATCATTAGGCCAGCTCAGAATGACAGTGTTTGCATAACTTAGCCTCAGCTCTCACCATTTCGGCACACATCGGACATTTTTTCATTTCTCCTATTTCAACAGAGCGCTCTTCAACAACCAAAGCGATAATAAAGCCAATCAATGGAGAAAGAATCAATGAGATTAAGAAAAAGCCAAGCCCTGATCGCCCCTTTGATGAWGCATAAAAAGCGACAAAAATAGCCAAAATAAACCAGATAATAATCATCATTTTTCCTTATGTTAGTCGCTTACGTCGAGCATAGAGCAAATGTCAGTGTAATCAAACACTTCCCACTGCGCTTTGCTGATTTTGTATAAAACATGTTCGCTAAGCGGATCAGACGCGTCGAGATCAGGATGCGCGAAATGATACGCATAGGACATGCCAAGCTTTTTCATCACTGCCTGAGAGCCAATGTTATTCACTGTAGTAAAAGAGACGACTTCCTCTACGCCCAAGTGCATAAACGCATAGTGTAGCGACGCATTAGCCGCTTCTGTGGCATAGCCCCTACCCCAATGTTGTGGCGCAAGTCGCCAGCCAATCTCAACACAAGGTGAGAACGGCATCGTATCTTTCGGTATGTGCAAACCGACAAAGCCAATAAACGCGTGTTGGTCGGGGATCTCGACAGCCCAGAATCCCCAACCACGCTCGGCGATTAACGACTGGATTTTTCTTGCCATCTTGTCGCTTTCTTCCTGGCTCAGACACTTTGGGAAGTGCGCCATGACACGGCTATCGCGGCTCATCTGCGCAAAGGGTTGTTGATCGGCGTCATCCCATTGCCGAAGTATCAATCTTTTCGTTGTTATCATACGTTAGGTTGTGCCCATACTCATTGTGTACTCAGGATGCCCCGTATGCTGATCTCGCTGTTCACTTATCACGCTAAAACCTTGAGATAAGTAAAACCGATAACTCGCCTGATTTTCCTTGTATACCGACAAGTTTAACACTGCTCTTTGAGACTTCGCATGACTCAATAATTGCTTACCAACACCTTGGCCCTGAAAGGCAGGAGACACAAAGATGGCAGCCAAATTATTTTCATACAGTGCATAAAAGCCAACGACTTTTGACTCGGTTTCATAAACGTAGACCTCTGACGCTGGGATGTAGATCTCACGCATATTCTCAACTTGCGAAGCCCAATAGTCGGCCGAGACGAAATCATGCGCTTTAACAGACGCTTCAAGCCAGATTTCAAGAACCGAATCTAAGTCATTTGAATTGTACTTTCTAATCATTTTCGAACTCTAGATTGTCAAATTTATCGGGGTAGCATAACACTGGCATGCGCACCTGATTATACGCGCGAATCCTTGTCCGTTATCTTGGTTGATTGGTCGGATGTGCGTGATCAATTGCGCTATATAACACTGCGTGCTTCTATTGCCGTGGATGGACGTGCCGTCACTTTGTATGAGCAAGCTTTTAAATATGGCGACTATAACTCGCCTCCCAATACCATCAAGCATCGTCGCGCTCTCTCGATACCTCGTCTTGGTCGCAAGGTAAGAAATCATCGACGATATCTGATTAAGCTGACCCAATATCAGAGGGCCATCAGGGAATATCAACGGCTAACGCATACGCTGGGGCCCGGTCAATTATGAGAGGATCCGCCAGCGCCGCATTAAGGTGAGCGATGCTTGGCTATACTTGAGCGAAGCGAAACTGCCACGCGTTACAAATCCCTCTTACATGCCTTGTCATACGCTTGGTTGAGGCTAAAATGACCAACATAAAGACCACTTAAGAGACCGATTATATGACCACTAGAATTTTAGCCGATGTTGCTGCAAGCATTACTGAGTTGAAGGCTAATCCTATGAAAGTTGCAACTAGTGCTAACGGTGAACCTGTTGCTGTATTGAACCGAAATGAGCCAGCATTTTATTGCGTACCTGCCGAAGCGTACGAAATGATGATGGACAGACTGGAAGATCTTGAACTACTCGCTATTGCAAAAGAGCGTGAATCTGAAGATACCATTTCGGTAAACATTGATGACCTATAAACTCAACTTTAAAAAGAGCGCACTCAAAGAGTGGAAAAAGCTTGGCTCAACGCTGCAACAACAATTTAAGAAATAGCTAATCGAGCGCTTAGATAACCCGCATGTTCCGGCTTCAAAGCTCTCTGGAACCGACACTATGTATAAAATTAAGCTGCGTCAATCGGGCTACCGTCTTGTCTACAAAGTTGAAGACGATGTCATCATTGTAACCGTCTTAGCAGTCGGAAAACGCGAACATAGCGACGTTTACCGTAAAGCTATGAAAAGGTTAGATGATTGATTGCGGTATAACGCCCGGCTCACGCGCCGGTTTGGAGCCGCGAAGCGGCGGAAAATCGGTCGCTGTGCAGCCGATTGTTATGTTCTTCCTGACGTGCTAGATTGTGTATGGAAACCGAAATCTATACACATAGGTGCGACATGAGAACGAACATCGTCATAGACGACCAGTTGATGGCAGAAGCTCTCAAAGCCTCCGGCTACGAAACCAAAAAAGAGGCTGTTGAGCAAGGTCTGAAACTTCTAGTTCAGCTTAGCAAGCAGCAGGAAATTCGAAAACTGCGAGGCAAAATCAAGTGGGAAGGCGACCTGGATGAAATGCGGGGCGCCGGATGATATTGGTGGATACCAGTGTATGGATCGACTATTTCAACGGAGTCAAGAACCCGCACACTGACCTGCTGGATGCCTCAATAGTCCACGGATCCGTCGCTATCGGCGACCTCATATTTCTGGAAATCCTTCAAGGCATCCGCAACGACAAACACTATCGTCAGACCAAACAGAGCCTGCTCTCGCTGGAGCAGTATGAAATGTTTGGCAAAGACATGGCACTTGTTTGCGCTGACAATTATAGGGCTCTTCGCAAAAAGGGCATCACAATCCGAAAAACTGCCGACGTGATCATCGCGACTTTCTGCATAGAGAAAAAGCTACCTTTGCTGTTTTTGGATCGCGACTTTATCCCCTTTGTTGATCATCTTGGGCTTGAGCCTGCCCTCAGAGAAACATAACGCCCGGTTAAGGGGCAACCAACGCTACTACCAACTTTCCGCATAACACCGTAACCACAAAAAGCAACGCATAGTGAAAATGCCAAGCGTTGACAGTCCCTCTTGAGCCGTTTGTATGGATAATCTCACCCGTATTTGGGTAAAGTGAGACCCAGGCTTTAGCTGCAACCAAAGCTTTCTAATGTGCAGTTCGATTGAACGCTGACTCCTCTGTCGAGAGACCGATAACAAACATGAACGCACCTTAGAACTCCAAGTACCAAACTCGAATACTCGACTGGGTCTAGAACCCGTATTACGCAAACAAGAGTTAGCTTATTATGAATACTGCATCCAATCAAAACATCTACATCGGCGTCGATACCGGCGCAAAATGGCGATGAGCAACGGTAGTTAAAAATCGGTATCAACCGGCCAGGATAATTGTCGGAAAACCGGCCAAGATAATTGACGCTACATAGCGCATCATCATTGAAGCCACTGGCCGATTAGAAATGCCCTTTGTGCTCGCGTGTATTGAAGCCAATTTACCCATCGTACGCGCCAACCCTGTGCACATTAAACGCTTCGCCGGCGCCATTGGCCGCAGAGCGAAAAATGACCGCTTAGATGCTGAGTTAATCGCACATTATGGCGACGCCATTAAGCCTGAAATCACCATTATCAAGGCGGAAAATATACGTTTAATGAGTGATTTAGTCATCAGGAGAAACCAGCTACTATCTATGCAAACGATGGAAAAGAACCGCTTGCAGATACTGCCCAAAACCTTGCATTCAACCATCAAACCCATGCTCACTGCGATGAAAAATTAAATCACCAACATCGAACAAAAACTCGTGAAGTTGATTGAAGCATGCCCTGAATATCAGACTAAAAATACGCTCTTACAAAGCGTGCCTGGCATTGGCAGCATTGCGGCAGCATCTATCATCAGTAACGTCCCTGAGCTGGGCTATATAACTAACAAACAAGCGGCATCTCTCATTGGTGTTGCACCCGTGACAAAAGAAAGTGGGCGATATAAAGGCAAACGGGTGATCCAAGGTGGACGTGCTCAAGTTCGTACCGTGTTGTATATGGCGATGATGTCTGCGATGCAATGTAATCCTGTTTTTAAAGCGACGTATACCCGATTAGTCGCCGCTGGAAAGCCGAAAAAAGTGGCCATTATTGCCTGTGTGCGCAAGATGGTAGTGATCTTAAATTCGATGCTCAGAGACGGCGTGATGTGGGATAAAAATCTCGCTAAAATTTAGGATTGACGACATACTCGTTTGTTATACATTTGACCAAACTTTGGGATCGGACTTGAAGCCTTCTTGCTCTAGTTTTTCCAAAAAACTAAATATTCCTGGAGCAGATTCTTTAATCTCGGACCAAATTTCAGAGAACAAAGCTCTATTAATATTTTCTTCAATTCCACTCGCCCAGTCCTTCCAGCGGCGCTCACTTATACGCTTACTGTGCCTATGAGCAATTTGCTCGTTACACAAGTCGAGATAGTTAAACACGGTTTCGCGTGCTTTTAACTTTTCAGGATCAGACAGGTTTTTGCCAAGAAGCGCATCAACCGGGATTTCGTAAATCAGATCTCTATATTGTTGGTTAAATGAATCTTCAAACGTTACTTGAGCGAGCTTTTTGCTTTCGCGTATCTGCCAAGTTGCAACACCAACGCCAATTGCTGTCGCAATTGAAGCAATATTCTCTAAATCCATAGTTTCCTCGAAAATGTATAACGCTTTACTCACTGGAAAATGACGAGCGTCAGCGAGTTATTTTTCCAATGCAGTAACTTGTTAAGTTTTGGCATCCCAGACTTCAAATTTATCGCCATGTATGGCAATCGCTTGTGTGTTGCTAATGGGGCAAAGATCTATTTTCTCTTCAAAAATAGAGATGATTTTCTCGACTGACTCTTTAAATGGGAAGTTTGTATGGTGAGGAACCGGATAAAAATCAATCATTCCTAACGATAAAAACGTGCCAATGTTCGGCGCGGCAGTGAAATCATCCATTTCTTTTACATACTCAATATTGCGTGAAAGCACAATGGAACCAGCAGACTCACCAATATACATTTTCCCTGAATTTACTTGTTCAGATATAACTGTGTCCGCGCCTGTTCTTTTCAGCTCTTGAAGGAGAAAGAAGGTATTACCACCAGTAACATAGATATAGTCATTCTTTTTGAGCGTACTATCTATTTTTTCTTTGGTTGCCGTTGAAATTTCAAGTTCGTCAACAATTAGCCCGCGTTCTTCAAGGGCCTTTTTGCCAGCATCCACATAAAATGTAATATCTTCGACAAGACTCGCCGTAGGTATGAATGTAACAGTTTTTCCTGCACATTTTTCCTCGGCGAACTCCACGAATAAATCTGCCACATCCACGAAAGATGAAGTTAAAAACATCTTTTTCATTACATCTCCTTTCTTCCCGAACACTTTTCTAGAAACTTAACGCTCGCAACACCGGACAATTTGGAGCGAAGCGTAAAATTGTTCCGAGTGCTTGCGCTTGTTATACGTGATATACATCATCATTTCCATTTTCAATTTCGGCCAAAAGCGGACACTCAGACTTTAAAATAGTCCAATATCATTTAAATTTATTTAGATGTTTCTGCTCTACAAAATAAATGTGTCTGTTTGCTCGTGTGCATGCAACATAGAGCTTATTTCGACTAGATGCAGGCAAAGCATTGAAATTGTTATCTTTGAAAGCTTTCATAGCAGCAGGATATAGTGCTACGCACACATCTATATAGTGATCTTGCCCTTTCGATTTCCCCCAATTCTGAGAAAAACAGTCGAACTCATAATACTTTTGAAAAAATAATTTTACTGTATGCTCACACCTGTAAATTTCTTCTATTCTCTGATTGTCGTTAATTAATTTCACTTCGGAATCTTCTTCCTTGTGCGATTCTATATCGATACCTAGATTATTTTTGATAAATCCGCACACCTGTGGTGTGCAACGATAGCTATGAGATAGTGAAGAAATATCTATTTCCAGCCCCACACTTTCAAAGTGTTTCTTGTAGCTATCAAAGTCATCATACAGATTTGAGTTTGTCCTTCCATCTGTGCTGGTATCAAATGTATGTTGAAAAAAGTCACCTACAAAATTAATGTCCAAATTAGACGAACAGAGCCGTTTTAATAAATTAAAATCGTTTCCACCGAAGTCCTGCACCTCATCGACAAAAAACTGGTCATAATATTTTTCAATTCGAGAAGTCACATGCTCTACAACATCCTTCTGTTCAATAAGCTTTGCAATCCTATTGCTGTAAAGTCTTCCGCTGGGATCTTGATAAAAAGCCATGCGATTTCTCGGAAACTTAAAAGTAGCCGGTGGTGGTGTTTTCCAATTAATCCCTTTTGATTTTATCTTGTCATGGAGAAATGGCTTGTAGCAGAAAGAATAGAGGAAGGTGAAATAGGTAATGACTGTAATGTTTTCTGGCAGCTCACCAAACTTCCTCATTACGCGCTGTCGTAGGTGGTTGTAATTATTTTCAGTATAAGTAACGATTAACGCTCGCTTGCCACGAGAAAGGCTATTAATTATGTGGGTTGTTTTGCCTGCACCTGCAACTGCAAAGATTACTCTTTTATCCATGTCAGTGCCTGCGCAATATAATCTGGAGCTTTAATCTTGTTGCCACCTTCTTCTAAAAGCTTTAGTGCCGCATCTGCTTTATTAGCGAGCATATACTCTAGTACTGTTAACGTTTTTCTCCCTTCGGAGAATAGCTGACCACAAAGTTCCTCATTATCCTGAAATATGCATAGCTCCAGAGTGGATCGGTTATCGTCGTCCTCATCGTAGAACACTCTGATTTTCTCCGTGACATAATCTTCATAATTTTCTACGCATTTTCTCTGAAAGTCGCCGTCATTGTCTCGGATAACTGCCGTCTTAATGTTCAATAGCTTCGCCAAATCCATATAACGTTTAAAGCTCGTTCCACCTACTGAAATGACATGCACCTCGGAATCATCTAGCTTTTCGTTGAAAAAATTCTCAAACATAGCTTCAATCAGTATGTACTCGGCATCACCCTCAACAAGCACTACCTTTTGAGCCAATACAAATTCTAAAATCTTATTGTCTGGAGCTTTAACAAAGAAGTTGGCAGTTTCATCAGGAAGGTCCTTCAAGGAAATGGGGTTAGTGCTTTCAGGGCTTAATATTGAAGCATTGTGTAAGTCCAGTCGTGAGCAAATACTATTGCTGTGAGTGGCAATCATTATTTGCGTTGTTGACGCTTCTTCCAGGCTGGATAGAAGCTGTTTCATCTTCACATGGCTAAGGTGGTTTTCAGGTTCTTCAATTAAGATAAGGTCTATAGGTTCTGCATCTTCCTTTTTCCTCAGTGCAAATTCGGTTTTGATAAAACACTGATTGCCTTTTCCCATTTGAGAAATAGGTATGCCCTTGTCCGTTATCATGAGATCTTGATCGATATTGGATTTGCTATCGTTTTTAATCTCGAACTTCGTGTCAGTCAGATTTTTGTTTAGCTCTGCCAGATTATTGTGAGTGAACTCTGACTTAGCCTGTCTGTAGGAATGATGGTTTTTGTGCCGATGCACAACATCTGTATTCGCTTCGTAAAGTGATTTTGTATAATGCCGAGTTGCGTATTCCGTTCCGATTAATGAACTATCAATAAAAATATGTCTCAGAAACCTGCGGTTTTGCGTGTATGGCACGCCTGCGAAAGTAGAGAATTGGATGCTGTAATATTCAAATGGAAAGAGCGGGTTTTCAGCTTCAAGAGCTGAATTAATTTCAGCACCATATTCATCCATTGGCTTACATTCCAATTTTAATCCATGGCGTATGCCATGTTCCGTATGATTTAGGCCTTCGAGATCTTGATTTCCAAAGTCTTTTAGGAAAACTTCAATCTTTAGCTCCGGTAAATCTTCGATGCGTTTAGCGCCTTCTAGAAACTCGTTAACTGCACCCTTATAGAACAGGGATTCTAATCCAAGGGTTTCAATACGGTTTCTGCTTCCATTCAATACGAGGTCTATTGCCTGAAGAATAGTGCTTTTACCTGATTCATTATCACCGATAAAAATATTTCGTTCAGAGTTTGCCTTGTACTCAAATGAGGGGAATCTTCTAAAATTAAGAAGCTTCACTTGTTCAATTTCTTTCATGCCATCTATCCTGTTTTTATTGGCATTCTTCAACGAAGAAATACGCTAATGGCTATTCAACCTGTGTCCGCTTTGGGTCAAAAGCGGACGTACTATGTTCGCCGTATAACGCCAAATTAAGGTGTGAACAACGCTAACCACCTACCTAAAGCAATGTGCCATAAACACTAAACCTGCTTGAAGTAAGAGCGTCGTGCGTTGTGAATCACCCTTAAATTTTATTGTTATGTAACTTTTCCCGACTTTTCTAACGCACTTTTTATCTCAGTTTCATGTAAACGCTCTACGGACAAATAATCATTCACTTTAGCGTAACGACCACCTGTATCGATATACTTTCTGTATTCAGGAGTATCTATGCTAGGCGTGAGACAAGCAAAGTCACACAGATTTAGATAAAAAGATCTTGCGATGCGATATGCTGCCACCAATTCATCCGTAGTTGTGCCGACAGTTAATAGTGATTCCAATTCAGGTTGTTTTTCAATTTTTGCTGGTACGAGCACACCCTTTTCAGCTAATTCAATGTAAATTTCCGGGATACCAAGCTTCTCAGACAGCCTAAATATTGTACTGCAAGCATCAAGGTAAAAAGAAAGCGTCTTTGGCTTGTTTACATCTTTCAACGTTGCATCAATTCCCCACTGAGCAGTAGATAACTCAGACTCAATGTCCTTAAATGCGGCTACATTGGGGGATGGCAGCCCTTCCGTTGGAGAGCCTAAGAAGAAATTTGTATGCAGACGAGGATGAACCTTAAAGTTGACTTCAATACATGAAAGATATTCTGTCTTGCCTATTTGCTCAAAGTACGAGAACAATTCCTGCCGATGTGAGCGATAAGTATCTAGATTGTTTTTGTGCGACACAATTTCAATCTGCTTGGCAGATTGCTCAGTAGAATGTAGTCGGCTAATCAAAACGGACAAAGGAATAGCTAATGAAAGTAAAGCCAAGGGCAATACTGAAATCTGCAAAAACATTTGAAAGCCTTCAGCATTCAAAAGAACGTCATAGTCTTGCCATGCTAAAAATCCTGTTCCGAGAAAATATAGAATCGGAGCTAGAATTACCAACCAAAGTAATCCTTGTTTCATTAGCCCTAGCTCAGGATGAAGAGTCAAAACAAATCGAGTACGCTCTACAAAATTTCTTCCCTTCGATACAAAAACAAAAGTCAGGCCAAAAGCCAAGACCAGTGGTAATAAAATTAGGGCGATAAGTTGCGCCATAGTTTAAATATCCTCCTGCTGCATAACGCCGCGCTTTGCGGTTGCGTTGTAGCGCTAGCGGAAATGCAATCCGGCAACAGCACCTTGTTATAAGTAATTTACTTCGTACTTTACTTGAACAAAGTCGTTTGCAAAAGCAATCGCCTCTGAGTTTTCCAGTTTTATTTGATCGTTTAGTTGACCAAAAAGCGGGATGCCGCCGCCCAACAAAAT